>CAVBPN010000056.1:1345-4780 GCA_963597235.1 bacterium | reverse complement strand
TATTATAGGAGGGTGCCTAATGTCAGCTATGAAAATTAAAAAAGGCGACACTGTTAAAGTAATCGCTGGAAAAGATAAAGGCAAAGAAGGAAAAGTTCTTGCCGTTAACGTAAAAGACAACACCGTAATCGTTGAGAATGTCAACATGGTTACAAAGCACAACAAACCATCAGCTGCAAACCAGGCTGGCGGAATCACAACAAAAGAAGCTGCTCTTCATGTTTCCAACGTAATGCTCGTTGTTGACGGAAAAGCTACAAGAGTTGGATTCCAGATGGATGGAGACAAAAAAGTTCGTGTTGCTAAAGCAACAGGTAAAGTAATCGATTAATTAAGAGAGGAGGCATGACAGGTGAGTAGATTAAAAGACCTTTACAAAAATGAGATCATGGATGCCATGACCAAAAAATTCGGATATAAAAACGTTATGGAAGTGCCAAAACTCGATAAGATCGTTATCAACATGGGTGTTGGTGAAGCTAAAGAAAATGCTAAGCTTCTTGATGCAGCAATCGCTGATATGGAACTGATTACAGGTCAGAAAGCAATCGCAACAAAAGCTAAAAAATCTGTAGCTAACTTCAAAATCAGAGAGGGTATGCCAATCGGTTGTAAGGTTACCTTAAGAGGCGAGAAGATGTATGAGTTCGCTGATCGTCTTATCAACCTTGCTCTTCCTCGTGTACGTGACTTCCGTGGTGTTAATCCAAATGCTTTCGACGGCAGAGGAAACTACGCACTGGGAATCAAAGAACAGCTGATCTTCCCAGAAGTTGAGTACGATAAGGTAGACAAAGTAAGAGGTATGGATATCATCTTCGTTACAACTGCTAAGACAGACGAAGAGGCTCGTGAGCTGTTAACTCAGTTCAATATGCCTTTTGCTAAATAAGGAGGAGAATTCGAATGGCTAAAACAGCAATGAAAATCAAACAGCAGCGCAAACAGAAATTCTCCACAAGAGAATACAGCCGCTGCAGAATCTGTGGACGTCCACATGCATACCTGAGAAAATACGGTATCTGCCGTATCTGCTTCCGTGAACTGGCTTACAAAGGTCAGATCCCGGGTGTTAAGAAAGCTTCCTGGTAGGCTGGAAACACTTAATGAATGCAAGCTGTTAAGCGCAGCATGAATTTAGTGTGAGGCCCTTCCCGAACCTTAACGAAACCGAGTATAAACGAAGGTTGAGTTTAGTTGAGGGAAGTGGTGCAAATTTGTTAAAACTAAAGTAATTATATTAATCATGTAAAGTCTGAGAAAAGAATAATAGGAGGAAACTAACATGACAATGAGTGATCCAATCGCAGATATGCTTACAAGAATCCGTAACGCTAACACTGCAAAACATGATACAGTAGATGTTCCGGCATCCAAAATGAAAATCGCAATCGCAAACATCCTTGTAGATGAAGGATACATTGCAAAATACGATCTGATCGAAGATGGCGTATTCAAAACCATCCATATCACACTGAAATACGGTGAAACAAAGAACGACAAGATCATCACAGGACTTAAGAGAATCTCCAAACCAGGTCTTCGTATCTACGCTGGTAAAGATGAACTCCCGAGAGTACTTGGCGGACTTGGAATCGCAATCCTTTCCACAAACAAAGGTGTAATCACTGACAAAGAAGCTCGTAAACTTCAGGTTGGTGGAGAAGTACTTGCTTTCGTTTGGTAGGCCGAAAGCAACTTATATGTAAACTGAAAACAGAGAAGGAAATACCTTCTCCGACAATTTAAGTAAGGAGGACAATATTATGTCACGAATCGGAAGACTTCCGGTAGCTATTCCGGCAGGCGTTGAAGTAAGCGTAGCTGCAGGTAACGTAGTAACCGTTAAAGGTCCTAAAGGAACACTCGAAAGAGCACTTCCAACCGAAATGGAAATCAAAGTTGAAGATGGTCATGTAGTAGTTACAAGACCAAACGATCTTAAGAAAATGAAAGCATTACACGGTCTGACAAGAAGCCTGATCCATAACATGGTAATCGGTGTAAGCGAAGGCTACACAAAAGAGCTTGAAGTTAACGGTGTAGGTTATAGAGCACAGAAACAGGGCAAGAAACTTGTTCTTTCTCTGGGATATTCTCACCCGGTAGAGATGGAAGATCCAGAAGGTCTGGAATCCAAAGTTGATGGAAATAAGATCATCGTTTCCGGTATCAGCAAAGAAAAAGTTGGCCAGTACGCAGCAGAAATCAGAGATAAGAGAAGACCGGAGCCATATAAGGGCAAAGGTATCAAGTATGCTGATGAAGTTATCAGACGTAAAGTCGGTAAGACTGGTAAGAAATAAATAAGGAGAGTGAGAATATGATTAATAAAGCATCCAGAGCGGAAATTCGCGAGAAAAAACATAGAAGAATCCGTCATCATCTCAATGGAACAGCTACTACTCCTAGACTGGCAGTATATCGTTCCAACAAGCATATGTATGCACAGATCATTGATGACACTGTAGGAAAAACTTTAGTATCTGCTTCTACTCTTCAGAAAGATGTAAAAGCTGAACTGGAAAATACTGATGATGTAAAAGCTGCAGCATACCTCGGAACTGTAATCGGAAAGAAAGCAGTTGAGGCTGGTATCGAAAGCGTTGTTTTCGACAGAGCAGGTTATATCTATCACGGTAAAGTAAAAGCACTGGCAGACGCAGCAAGAGAAGCTGGGCTGAAATTCTAAAAGGGAGGAAAAAGACACATGAAAAATAATCTTATTGATGCTAGTCAGTTAGAATTAGAAGATAAAGTAGTGTCAATCAAACGTGTTACCAAGGTTGTTAAAGGTGGCCGTAACTTCCGTTTCACAGCTTTGGTTGTTGTAGGTGACGGCAACGGACATGTTGGTGCAGGTTTAGGAAAGGCAGCTGAAATTCCGGAAGCTATCCGTAAAGGAAAAGAAGATGCCATGAAAAAACTGGTTACAGTTGCAAGAGATGAGAACAATTCCATCACTCATGACTATGTAGGTAAATTCGGAAGTGCTGAAATGCTTCTGAAACGTGCTCCGGAAGGTACTGGAGTTATCGCCGGTGGTCCGGCCCGTGCAGTCATCGAGCTTGCAGGAATCAAAAACATCCGTACAAAATGTATGGGATCCAGAAATAAACAGAACGTAGTTCTGGCTACTATCGAGGGATTAAGCAAACTGAAAACTCCGGAAGAAGTTGCAAAACTTCGCGGAAAATCTGTAGAAGAGATTCTGGCATAAGGAGGACAAAAGAATGGCAAACACATTAAAAGTTACACTTGTTAAGTCTCCAATCGGTGCAGTTCCGAAACATAAAAAAACTGTAGCTGCTATGGGACTTACAAAAATGCATAAAACAGTTGAAATGCCTGACAATGCGGCTACAAGAGGAATGATTCAGCAGATTCAGCATCTTGTAAAAGTAGAAGAAGCATAAAAATTTCCAGAGATTGAAT
>CAVBPN010000056.1:0-1335 GCA_963597235.1 bacterium | reverse complement strand
GATCTGAACAGATAGATTTGAAATAATAATAAGGAGGTGCCAACATGGAATTATCAAACTTAAGACCAGCAGAAGGTTCTAAACACAGTGATAACTTCAGAAGAGGCCGTGGACATGGATCCGGAAACGGTAAAACAGCCGGAAAAGGACACAAAGGACAGTTAGCTCGTTCCGGACACAAGAAACCGGGATTTGAAGGTGGACAGATGCCTTTATACAGACGTCTTCCGAAGAGAGGTTTCAAGAACAGAAATTCTAAAGAAATCATCGCAATCAATGTAGACGTTCTTAATCGTTTCGAAGATGGTACAGATGTTACCGTTGAAACTTTACTGGAGAGCCGCGCAATTTCCAAAGCCGGAGACGGTGTTAAAATTCTTGGAAACGGTGAGCTGACCAAAAAACTTAACGTAAAAGTAAATGCTGTCAGCGAAACCGCAAAAGCAAAAATCGAAGCTGCAGGTGGTACAGTAGAGGTGATCTAATGTTTGAGACTCTTAAAAGTGCTTTTAGAGTGAAAGAGATGAGACGTAAGCTTCTCTACCTGTTAGCGATGATCTTTGTCATCCGTATAGGTTCGCAGCTTCCCATCCCGGGTGTAGATAGCAGCGTATTCAAACAGTGGTTCAAGAGCAATACCGGTGATGCATTCAATTTCTTTGATGCATTCACCGGTGGTTCCTTTGAAAGCATGTCTGTTTTCGCGTTGAACATCACACCATACATTACTTCTTCCATTATTATCCAGCTTCTGACTATTGCAATTCCTGCTCTGGAGGAAATGCACAGAGATGGTGAAGAAGGAAGAAAAAAAATGACCGCAATTACCCGTTATGTCACAATTGGTCTGGCTCTTTTTGAGTCAATTGCCATGACAATTGGTTTTGCCCGTGGAAATATCGTAAGCGATATGAATGTTTTGAAGGGCATTGTTGTGGTTACAAGCCTTACAGCCGGATCTGCTATGCTGATGTGGCTTGGCGAACGTATCACAGAAAAAGGAGTCGGAAATGGTATTTCTATTGTACTTGCAATAAATATCATCTCAAGAATCCCAAGTGATATGACAACTCTTTATGAGAACTTTATTAAAGGAAAAACAATTGCAAAAGGAATGCTCGCAGGTGTAATCATCTTTGCGGTCATTATGGTTGTAATTGTATTTGTCCTTATTCTTAATGGAGCAGAGAGAAGAATCCCGGTTCAGTATTCAAGAAAGATGATTGGCAGAAAGATGATGGGCGGCCAGGCCACCAACATCCCGCTGAAAGTCAACACCGCCGGTGTTATCCCGATCATCTTCGCTTCTTCAATTATGTCATTTCCGGGTGTTAT
>CAVBPN010000055.1:0-9727 GCA_963597235.1 bacterium | reverse complement strand
TATTATCTGATAGCTATAAAGACCCTGAAGAGGGTCTAAAAGCTACTACTATATAGGTAATTGCGAAACTCACGGTGCTCGTTCGCAACCTTGAACCAAAACAAGGAAGAATTCGCGCAGAGCACGAATTCTGGAATGAAAAATGGATGAAAAATGGATAATCGGACATTTTAGGCGCACTTTAATAAGCTATGGCCTTTATGAAAGTGGTAAGTCCTAAGCTATGAGTGGTTTTATGCTTCGAATGTATTCGTGGTGATTGATCTTATCTGCAAGAACAACAGTAATAAGTTGTGTGATCCCGGCAAGAATTAGATCAGCATGCAGTGTCTTCTCATTTTGGGTTCGGCGTCCTGCAAGACAGAGATTGTCTTTGATGTGGTTGATATCTCTTTCGACAACAGTCCTGATTTTATAGGTATCATCCCATTCTTTGGTGCCGCGGATCGTTCCGGGATAAGCACGAAGATCCTTTTCTGGGTAGATGTAGACCATCCGCCCACATTCAGAAGAAGTACAAGGGTTGTCACAGAAACAATGACGATGGGCTTTTTGAGTTGATTTATCATAAATCCATTTCATTTTTGGACAGACAAATTTATATCTTGTCACTCCACTGCGAAGTTTGGAAGTGCCTTCGTACTTCATTTGTAAAGAAGGATCATGGGGACAACACGGAATACCATCTTCGTTGATGGAATAATCCGGATTTTCAAGCCCAGATCTTGCATTCAGCGGAATATAAGCTTTCGAGAAATGTTTGTCATTACCAAAAGTGTTACCAGTAAGAAGGCTCTTATAGATCTGTGCGGTATCGAAAGCGGCATCACCCAGGAAGATTTTTGGATTGATCAAAGGATGCTTGGAAAAGAAGTCCTTCAGTGTCGAGATTAAAAGCTTTGAATCATGAACACATTTATCTTCGTCAGGGGAATCGGATTTCTTTTCGACAACGATATCAGGATGTGAAGCCATAAAATTTTTGTTATAAAAAGATATGTGGCGGATGATGCCCAATCCGTTGGTGACAATGCCGAACTTGAAGACATAGCAAAAATGCCCATTGATATAGAGCTGCTTAATCTCAGGATTAGCAGAAGCATGAGAAGGCATGGAACCATAGGTAGCTTTATAAGGATCATAGGATTTATCAAAACCCTGAGCTTTCGCGTAAGCCTTAAGCTGCTTGATGATCCTGTTAGCATACTTGGGATTATTTTCGGTAACAAATGCTTCTATGCCGGAAGAATCAAAGATGGTCATATCCGCTTTTGCAGAGTCAATCGCCTGACAGATAGGCTCGGTAACATCAACAAGGTTATCGAAAACAAGCTGGAGGTCATCTAAAAAATCCTGTTTGAATCGGGTGATTTTGGAAGCGTCTGGGACTTTAGTAAAACCACAGAATTCCCGAAGAGATTTTGAGTAAGCGAGGAAAGTCAGGAGAAGCTGATCCGTAGGGATAGAGAAAATACGCTGAATAATCAAAGCCCACAGAAAAGCTTGCAAAGGGTATTTACGGGTTCTGCCCGTCGATGCATAGAAATGATTTCTAAAAGAAATCGGAATTAACTCATCAATATCGATATGGGTTTCTAATAGAGAAAGAAAAGCAGGTTTGTCATTTTCAAATTTTTCATGGCAATCCGAAAAAATATCTGCCAAAGAAAGCTGTTTATATGGTATCATAAGTATCGGAATAACTCCTTTCTTGGATGTAGGCTTATAGTTTTTAGTCAACTCTATTATACCATATCCGGTGAGGAGTTATTTGTTTTTAGGTAACAAAAAATGCCGTATTTATGCGGCTTGTGGCGTTTCGCAAACGCCTAGAAATCTATTCTTTGAGAGGAGGAACCTATATGAGTAAACGTATTATCACAATCAATCGTATGTATGGAAGTAACGGACGGATGATCGGAAAAGCTCTTGCTGAGGACATGGGAATCGGATTTTATGACCGTGAACTGATCGAACTGGCAAGTAATGAGAAACAGGTTCCGCTTCATCAGTTTGCAGAGGTTGACGAAAAGCGTCCAAGTCCATGGGGATTTCCAATTGACAGTGAATTACAGATCGGTGTTGACCGCTACCCAATCCCGATGAATGATGTTCTTTTTGGAATTCAAAGGGAAATTATTCTTTCGCTGAGTGATAAAGAGGACTGTGTCATTGTCGGACGGTGTGCAAACCATGTACTTGCAGGTGATAATATACTTCGTATATTTATCTATGCACCGTTTGAGACGCGTGTCAAAACGGTTATAGAACGTCTTGACCGTGAAGAAAAAAGTGCAAGAAAACTGGTTAAGAGAATGGATAAGGAGCGTCGTGCTTACTATGAGTTCTTTACGGACCAGAAGTGGTTGGACATGGGACAGTATGATCTGTGTATTGACAGCAGTAAATTCAGCCAGGAAGAAATTATAGAGATCATTAAAAAAGCTGCAGAAAAGAAATAGATAAAGTGGGGGAACGCACATTCCCCCGCTTGTTTTATTTAGAAATATATTCTTTAAGAAATTCGTAGATCTGGTTCTCGGTTGGCGGGCAGCCTTCTGCATGATGTTTGAAGTTTCTGGTGCAGTGACCGACACCGAGTTCGCCTGTCTTTCCTCTGTAGCCCTGACCGATGCAGATTTTTTCATGAAGTTTTTCGAGAAGCCCTTCCTGTTTCAGCATATCCAGTGCCGGAATGAGGTATCCGTAACATGCGCTGCATGAATCTACTTCTTCTACTGCATCCGCCACTTCTACAACTTTTCGTCTCTCCGGAATATTATGCTGTACGTCATCTCCAAGTACGCGAATATCGGCTTTCTTAATATCAGAACATCCTACGCCAAGCTCGCCTGCAAGTTTTACATACGGAACATCAGATACTTTATAATGAAGCTGCTGACAGACATAAGCATCTACGAGCACCGGATCCATAGCCGTCCAGATGCGGTTCATTACAACCGGATTTCCACCATCCTCAAAATCCAGGTCACCACAAATATTATCAACCACAATAAAATCCTGATGTATTCCCGTATTTAAGTGTGCGATCGGTTTGTGCAGTCCCATGGAATGGAAATGTCGTTTCTCTGTGTTCGGAATCAATCCCTTCATATTTTTAAGAGCACATGTAATCTTCGTCTGACAATGTCCTTTCATGACCGGTACGTTGATCAGGAAATCGACATCTTTTACACTGTTACAGATTTTCAGTTCCAGTCCACTGCAGTTCTTTGTAAAACTCTTATCTTTCTGGGTGTCATGAAATTCCACATCATAATCATCGCAGATCTGCTGATAACCACAGACTTCAAAAACATCTGAAGTACGGTCACCGACCCAGGATCCCTCGAGAATCATCATCCTGCGGAATCCATGTTCCTTCAGATATTCCAGAATTCCGGCAATGATCTCTGTATGCGTCGTTGCGCCGTTAGAAGGGTCGGATGCAGATACCATGTTTGGCTTGATACCAACCATCTTATTCTTATCGCCGATCAGTTCTTCCAGATTACTCTCCTCCAGAAGTTCTTTTGTGATCTTTTTGTATTCTGTACCACTTTTTATAAAAATCTGATTTTTTTCCATAAGCAGTCCTCCTGTTTTCTATATCGTAGATATAAATTCTCTTTTTACAGAATATTAAACCAGCAATTTTCTTTTTGGTTGCTCCTGAATTATCATAATGTGCTGCATCCAGATAATCCTCTTGCCTCTCTGAATAAGTATCACAAAAATGATAGGAAATCAACGATCTCATTTTTTGTTCAAAATGACAGAGATACTGGAAAATCAATGCTCGAAGCTTTTCATCAAATTCATATAAAGCAACAATATCCTCAAAGGTTGTTCCTTCTCTGTATTTTCTTGTCATGGGATTGTAAAACAGATTTTTGTACCCATCTATCAGGGCAAAATAACTGATATCTTCTAATTTAGACGTAGCGAACTCACGGTCAGTAATAACCATCCTTTTTCGCTCAATGAGATTCTTGATCTGTTCTTCATAATTCAAAAATGGTTTTATCGGTTTTAATGCTTTTTCTGTCATTTTTCACCTGCTATAAAAATCTGCGTATATAGAAAAACGGAGGGCCCTCAGGTCCTCCGTCCGGTCGCAGGCATCGCAAGTTTCTGCAACCTGATCACTGACAAATATTTTAACACGAACCTTTATAAAAGGCAAGTGCTTTTTGCGAACATTTGTCACTATCTATTATACGCTTATTTTTATATCATATTCCCATCTTTACAACCCTGAAAGTTTGTCTCACCTTCTGCACTTTTCTGGTATGTTCAGACACTTTTTTCTACCTGAATACTACCAATACACCCCCTTACATAATCCCCCCTGTTGTGAACACTTCCCAGTCCGTGCGGTCATTATTTGTCTCATTTTCTGCACTTTTCGGGTACTTACGAACACTTTTGGCTCCACACTGCCCCGGAAACCGGCACCGCCAGAACAACGTTCCTGGCACCGTTCCATTCATACGAACACGTGACGAGCGTCAAAACCTTATCGTATATACACTTCAGGTAATCATCCCCGGTTTCGAACACTTCTCTCTGCCTGGCTGCTTTTAAGTACTCCTGCACTGCCGCCGCATCTGGGAGTTTCTGCTGGAACGGAAACAGATCCCGGTCTGCTTTCTGCACCGTGACGATCCTGTATTCCTGAATGCCGTCCTCTGTTTGAAGATAAGCAAAACGATGAGCGTTATAATAATCTTCCCCTGCATATAAGTCCAGGTTTCCGAACATCGCCCCATTGTTCATGTTGTGACCGTAAATGATGAGATTCCGGCTTTCGGACACTTTGCAGTCTGCCTGTAAAAACAGGCTTCCGTTGATGTCATATTCTTTTTTGTAATTCCGCTTCAGATAAAATTCGCCATTCTCCTGTTCTGACTGAAGCACCGGATAGTCAATCCCGGTATCCGGTATCGTCAGCCATCCCTGCACATCCGGGTATTGTTCCCGGAGAGAAACAAGGTCTACCGCAGCCACCGGGCATTTTCTTCCAGCCGGTTGGTCTTTCTTTTCAGAGCCTGAGGCTCCCGGAGCTTCCGGCTCCGGGAAATTCCCTTTCAGCTCTGCCACCAGCTTTTTGTTTTCCATTGGAATATATACCATGTGGTAAATCAGAAATCCGGCACTTGTCAGCGTCACTGCAAGACAGATGATCTTGAAAAACCTCTGTAAGATTCCTGTCTTTGGTTTTTCTTTCATCGTTCCTGGCCGGCTTTCCTCGATTTCTTTGGCTGGCTCTTCTGTGTCTGTCCCGGCACAGGCGGTTTCCTCGCTGCTTTCAGGATCGGCTCTGTCGGAATCTGGTTCTGTCTGCAGCCCTTTAAGATCCCGGTCAGGTACGACCGTCCGGGCGGATTAAAGTTCTGCATGTAATCTTTTGTCATGATATAAATAATGGCTTTGATTTCTCTTCCACCTTTATTCTTGACAGTGATCTCCTGTTTGTCGTAAAAATCAGGATAGCCTTCATAAAGATCCAGGCTCTTTTCGCAGTCCCCGGTCAGTGACCAGAGTACGCCGTCCACATAGTTTCCCTCTTCCGGGAAGATGGTGGCAAGGCCGCTCCCTGCACCTGCAAAGGTCAGCCGATACCCCTCCAGGCGGATGGTTTCTGCCACCTCCGCCTTTGGGCACCGATATGCCATCTGATCCAGATCCATGTTGTTTCCATACGCAAAATATTCACATCTTTCATAAAACTGCGCTTCTCGGAAATCCGGATAAAACTTTCTCATGACCCGGGCAACCTGCTGCACTGTCAGATATTCTGAAAATCCACTGTCTGAAAAAACGACCCCAATTTTCTGTTTTTCATCTGTTCCCAGCTCCCGGGCATCTTTACCAAATACCTTCGCAGCCCCTCCATCCGGGCGAATCTGTCCAAGCATCAGACGGAATGTCGTACTCTTTCCAGCCCCGTTCGCCCCGATCAATCCGGTCACCTGATTCTCTGGAATCTCCATATTCAGTTCCAGTGAAAATCCATCATATTCTTTCTTCACATGATCCAGTTGTATCAGCATACCCCATCCTCCATTATGATTTCAAACGACTCACGGATTTCCTTCTCTGTCAGTCCTCCAAGTCGTGCCTTACGCACTGCTTCTTCCAGTTCCTTTTCCAGTTCCTTTCGACGCTCCTCCATCAGAAGCTCCTGATTTGCTGCCGCAATAAAACTTCCTTTTCCATGGACAGTTACAACCAGTCCCTCTGTTTCCAGATTATCATAAGCTTTTTTTACTGTCAGCGCACTGATCTTCAATTCTCTTGAAAGCGCCCTCACCGACGGAAGTGCATCTCCGGCCGCCATTCTTCCTTCAATCACTTCAGCTTTGATCTGTGCCATAATCTGTTCGTAGATTGGCTCCATGGAAGTATGATTGATGATGAAATTCATGTTCATCCCTCCTTAGCAAACAGTATGTAACAGTATAATACTGTTGTCAACTGTTATATACTGTTTATTTCAATAAAAAAGCCTTCTTTCTGTCAGTTACCCAACAGAAAAAAGGCTTCTCCCTTTTCAACATATTTTTTTAATAACGAATTTTTCTTGTCTCACCCTTCAGGTATCTGTATTTAATATAATGAAGCAATTTCTCTTCACCATGATCATTCAGAATTCGAAGAAGAGCCTCCAGTTCTTTCTTTGTCTGCGGATGGATAAACCAAAGTTTTTCCTTACTCTTCAGAAAATACTCCAACGGCTGGCTGTCATTATATGCATCTCCCAGATAATTTCTGGATGCACTGATCCGATCCATTACCATTTCTGCCACATATTTTCTTGGCATCTGTGCACCCATGATCGGATGTTCCCCATCCAGAGAATAGTCCACCCAATGTTCAAAATGATGCTTGTTGCGACCCTTGTGGTGCAGCCAGGAAGTTGATACTCCAATATCTTCTCTTTCTGCATTATTTGGACTTCTCGTTCCCTGATAATATTTACATCCAACCAGAAATTCTGTCGGTGAATATTTCGACAGGTCATGAAGCAGTCCCTGCTTATACAGCCCTATCCGAAAACAGTATTTCATTACCAGCAGTTTATGCCTCGTTATTGTCTTGAAGTGCAGCCACGGATGCATGTTCTGATTCCTCCCGCTTTGCGATCAGCACCACGATCGTACGCGGGTTGATCTTTATTGATTTTTCATATGTCTCTTCATATTCTCCAAACCATTTCTCCGATACCTGATCAGAAGTGTCAGCAACCTTTTTCCAGGTCAGTCCTTCCGGAAGATTTGGAAGTGCAATGTTTCGTTTCTCCCAGTGGAAATTCATTCCTATATAGATAAAATCATCCGATGTACCATCTTCGCATTCCGCATATGCTCCACAATACATCACACCCAGGAGACGGCTCGTGTTATCCCGGTTAAGGAACCATGCACGTTCTCCATGCACAGAAACATCCGGAAATCCCTTCGCCATATAGTCTACCCCACGCATTTCCTGTGGCATATGCAGAATCGGATGTTTTTTTCGAAAAGCAATTGCCTCTCTTACAAAAGCAGAAAGATTATCCTGCTTTTTTGCATTTTTCCAGTCCGTCCAGCCGGTTATATTGTCCTGACACCAGGCATTATTATTTCCAGCCTGGGAATTTGCAAATTCATCACCACCATAAATCATCGGCGTTCCCTGACTCAAAAACAGCATCAGAAATGCATTTCGCATCTGCTGTTCACGCATTTTACGAATTGCCTGCTTACGTGTCACACCCTCAATACCACAGTTCCAGGAATAATTGAACTCACTGCCATCACGGTTATCTTCGCCATTCGCCTCATTATGACGGTAATTATATGCAACCGTGTCATACAGTGTAAAACCGTCCTGATTTGCCATATAATTGACTGTTCCAAAAGTGCCGGTATTTCTCCGCACATGAAACTCCGCTCCGGATATCATTCCTTCATCACTTTTCAGGAATCTTCTCATATCCTGCTTGAATCCGGAATTGTATTCTGCAAGCATGTTCTCTGCCTCTGCATTACCGGAAATCTCTGAAAACATCTTTTTTGTTCCATAAAGGATCGGATCCCGTTCAATGACTTTCTGATGCACGCCATCTCCCATAAGATGAAATCCATCCACATGATAAAACAGTTTCCACATCCACAGTGAGCGCACCACCTGCAGAGACGGTGTTCCCTCCGGGAAATACATTTCCATAATACATTCGATTCCTGCCTGATGCAATGCACGAATCGTGTCACGAAACTCTCGATCCGGCTCTTTTGTCGCACAGTAAGACTCTTTCGGTGCAAAGTAAAAGCCCTGAGAATATCCCCAGTAATTGACACGCTCGTCCCGTCTGGAACGAACTCCCATTCCACCTTCGTTTTCTTTCAGCGTACGCTCCTGAAATTCATATGCCGGCATCAGCTCGATCGCATTGATTCCCATCTCTTTCCAATATGGAATCATCTCCACCAATCCGGCAAACGTTCCTCTTTTTCTGAATGGAATCTTTGCCTGTTTTGTATAACCACGCACATGAATCTTATAAAGAATCATTTCATTATATGGAATCTCCGGTGCAGTATCCTCCTGCCAGTCATATTCTTTCTCTGACGGGAATCCACATCTCACCGCATGTTCATCCTCTGCTACCGGTTCTCCAAATTTCTCTCGTCCACGAATCACTCGTGCAAAAGGATCCTGTATGATCTTTCCGTCTACCCGGAAATTATATTCGTATTTATCAGTCTTTAATCCGGATACCAACATGGCACACATTCTACCAGTCCGATATTCCTCAGTAAAAGGAAGCTCCAGTTCCGGTACCGCAGCACCTTTATGGTATAGCACCAGCGATGCAGATATGCCGCGCGGGATCTCTACCGCAAAATTAATCCCTGTATTTTTTCTGCTGACACCGGGATTTACGGGATCTCCCTTATATGCACATATTCTGTTCTTTTTTTCCATTTCCGGTTCTCCTTTTTTCTTTCTGCCACTCCGTTTAAAGCATTTCTTCCGGTGCTTTCAGTCCTTCTTCCGTCACCTCTTACTGCAGATCAATATCCAGCTCGATTGGACAATGGTCAGATCCCATGATATCTGTATGAATCGAAGCATCCTGAAGTTTCTCTTTCAGCGATGGGGAAACGATAAAATAATCAATTCTCCATCCGGCATTCTTCTCACGCGCCTTAAAGCGATAGGACCACCAGGAATAAATCCCCTCCTGATCCGGATAAAAATAGCGGAAAGTATCAATAAATCCGCTCTCCAGAACTTTTGTAAAGCAGGCACGCTCTTCATCCGTAAAACCTGCATTTTTGCGGTTTGTCTTTGGATTTTTCAGATCAATCTCCTGATGTGCCACATTCAGATCACCACAGCAGATCACAGGCTTACTCTCCTGTAATTTCAGAAGATAAGCAAGAAAATCTCTTTCCCACTCCATACGATATTCCAGTCTTCTAAGCTCACTCTGTGAATTCGGGGTATACACAGTTACAAAATAAAACTCCTCAAATTCCAGTGTGATCACGCGTCCTTCTTTATCATGTACTTCGATTCCGATACCATTTGTCACGTTAATCGGCTCTTTTTTCGTGAACACTGCTGTTCCTGAATAACCACGTCTGTTCGCATAATTCCAGTACTGGTGATATCCCGGAAGTTCCAGTTTCACCTGACCCTCCTGGCATTTCGTTTCCTGCAGACAGAAAATATC
>CAVBPN010000054.1:0-6509 GCA_963597235.1 bacterium | reverse complement strand
CTTGAGGATTTGCTCTATAAGACAGATTTTTAATAAAAACGATTTACAGGTGTGCCAAATTGACTGTATACCGCTAAAATATTGACATTATGGCGGTTTTCAATTATAATACGTGAGTTAAATTAGATGATGTTGGGGTCAAAACCATAAATAATTTTACCCCTATTTCTATAGTACCTTGAAAAATTCATATTTTGTAGTATGTTACCTGATTTTAAGGATACATACGGTGTTATTTCCTGCCTTGTTTTATACAAGTACCGGATTTGGAGCGTAGTTTCCCAAACCCTTCACATAATTGAAGAATTTTCGGAAATTCAATGCTGCTATTTTGCAACCGAAAAAGAACTTGCCCCGCTGTTTTCCACGAGGTATCTTTTCCAAATGGTAATTCTTGCGTATATTCGATGGAACAGTTTCCACGCCATTACGAATTCTTGCATAATTTTTGAATTCTTCGCTATTCTTGCTCCGCTGGATTTTTGCGCGTTCATGTGCTGCCTTAGATGTTACTATTTTTGCAACCCGCTTAAAAATCTTTGGCTTACATTGATTCTGATACGGACAGTTGGCACACTGCTCATGTAGAAAAGAAACAGCACACTGATTGCTTTGTTTCATATGAGAACAGCTTTTCGGTGTATAACCTGCTGGACAGCGAAGGACTTTTGTTCCATCTTCATTGAATTCGAAATCTGCAAGGACATCCGGAGCTGGTTTTCCAGTCAAACTTGTGGTAATCAGTTCTACGTTTTTATTGGCTGCAAGCTGTATGTTTTCTGTTCCACTATACGCACCATCTGCAACGATTACAGTTTTCTCTTTCTGTTTATCCAGCTGCTCAAGATGCTCATGGATAAACTGGCTGTCACTGTGGTTGTTTTGCTCATACTGGTACTCTGTTACAACAGAACCGTTCGTTCCAACAGATTCCTCAAGGTTGGCCGTATATCCCCGGTGTTCTTTCCCTGCTTTGCTTCGGAAAGTGGCTTCCGGATCAGAAGGATTCTGCATCATGCTGGATTCCATGCCACCGTCTTCTTTTGTGCGAAGCCTACGTTTTTCGTTTTCAACAATGGTCTGCTCTGATAGGCATCTGACAAACAAGTCATACTCTGTTGAATCATTATAATCAGACTCACACAAAACCAGAAGTTTGTCTGCATCCATTAATAACTGCTCCATACGCTCATCTGCATCGGTACCGCGCTGATGATAAATCACTCTGTTAAAATCGTTAGGGTCTATATAATGTTTGAAATCGTCAGGCAGAGCAGAATCATTGATTTTATTCACATACACCGCCAGCTTTGCAATGCAGGTATATATCAGTTCCATCCGGCTGAGTTTGCGGATGTTGGATTCAATCATCATGGAATCCATACGTCTGATTTTACCGCTGATTCCCATCAGTTTTGCAATGGAAGCACTTAAGTCTTTCACACAATCGTGGTAGAGATCTTTGCTGTGAAGTGTTTCATAATCATAACACCTTTTGCGGAAGCGGCTTAAGGTCTTGTCACTCAAAGGCTGTTCTTCAAAACTTGTTGTATGCAGGGCATACTGAATCCGAAAATCCAGCATAAGATTTTCAACCATCTCATCATCAGAATAATCAAAAAGCTCTTTGATGATGAGCGCACCAACGATTACGTTGACCGGAGTATTTGGTCTGGATGCCTTATCACTGTATAATACAGAAAAACGCTTTTCATCAATGGCGGGAAATATTTCATCTGCAAAGACTTTTGCCCAGGATTTTTCCAGTGCTTTTTGTTCTCTGGCAGTTAATCCGAAAAAACTATCTGTAAAGGACATTTGTTGGTAAGTGTTTTCTTTGAATGACATAGAGATTACCTTCTTTCCTTTTTGACGGCTAATATCATAATTTTTTACGTCTTTACATAATATTTTTTATGTGCCAGAATGTAGACGATTACAAAAAACATCGCAGAGTATGCTACTCTGCGACATTTTTTATCTCACTCATTTCACTTTCACGATATAAGTTCCCCACTCATCATCCTGGTACACGACTTCTCCCAGGCTCTTCAGCATATCGTTATTCAGCTGTTCTCCATACTTCTTTCGCTCGCATGATCCGACGAAAATATAGGAAACATCATATTCTTCCAGTAGTTCTTTCACGTGTGCTTCGTCTGTCGATGTATAGATGTTCTCGATATCAGCAATCTTGGAATTAAGATCCGCCACATCACCTCTCCACAGCCACTCATGTACATACCATCCCATGATCGTCGGAAGGCCGGTCATTGCAGATACGCGTTCGTATTCTGAATAGCTGTCTCCGTTGGCCTCAAGCACAACTTCTACATCTTTGACATTTTCTTTCAGCCATTTTATTCCGCCCACATCCTCGGAAAAATCAGTCTCAAGGAACGCTGTTGCATTCAGGCCTTTATACTGTGACGGGTCTGTTACTTCGCCAAACCAGGAATGTACGCTGTTTCCAAAGTATCCGCAGGTCCAGGCAAAGAGGATCAGTCCGATCACTGCCAGTGCTTTCAGAATCTTATTCTTTCCAATGATAAGCAGACGGAAGATTGCATAAATCATTGTCATTCCAAACATAATATACGCCTGATAGGTCAGCTTAAACATGGTATTCGCACGGGCATTTCCGTTCTCATAAATATCACGTACATAGACAAGCTCCGGAATCAGTACAAGCCCGATCGCACAAAGTCCCATGATCACAGCAAACAGATCCGGAAGTGTGACTGCTTTCAGAAGGCGGTACAGAGATCTGTTCTCCGCTATTCTTAATTTCTCCACAAGGAGGGAAACAATAAATAAAACTGTCAGAATCGTCGGCAGTCCCCAGAGTACCAGAAGCTGGTGTGGAAGGGAATGATTCTGTGCAAGTGCGATTCCCTGTACCATATTACTGGTATCAAACTTCAAAGTAAACGGCAGGATGATCACCGTTGCAAGGATCAGGATCTCCGTTGCCTGTGCGGCAGTCACAGCAAGAATCCATTTTATCTTTCCTTCCTGACCGATAATATTCATGATCAGTACCACACCACAGGTCACGGTATAGTAAATAACAAAATCCCAGAAGTTTGTCCAGTGGAACATTCCAAGCAATGCACCTGCTGCCAGAAGCTGCGGCATCAGAAGCTGTTTCCGCCAGAATTCTTTTTTACCTGTATTCTCCAATGTGATCTTCGTTGTTCTGACTTTTTTCATCCATGCATAGAGCAGTGCAAGGATCAGAAGAACAAACATGATATCCACAACATGTGCATGCAGATCCCCCAGAACAAAGGAATAACACGGAAATTCATGGATGGTCTTATCATCCACATCCGGATTAAATCCAATATAACGGGTTGCATCCGGAAACCAGTAACTGCTGACTTCTTCGCCTTTCATTTTCTGAATCCACGGAATCACACACGCATAAACAACATAGTGCATATTTCCGGCAACAGAAACTGCAATTCCTGCCAGAAATCCGGTTACAGACGGCAGCCCTTTCTTCCATTTAGCAGCAACTGCTGTCTTTCCAAGGCGGTCCCTCACCATCTGATGTATCAGAGAGAACGGCATAATGAACGCCAGACCAGCTACAAAGGTACGCATCAGGTTATAGGTCAGTTCCACTTTTGCTCCGGATAATTTTGTCAGAAATACTGCAAAATACTGTCCACCATAGTAATAATTGATTTTTCCCTGTGAATACCAGAGGTCAGTTGCCGGGAGGGTCTTACTCCGCATCATGGCTTCCATGAAACCATAATCCATGAATTTCTCTGTTCCGTAGGCAGCCGGATGAAATCCCGCAAAATACGTCCACATCAGAAAGAATGCAAAGAAAAGAAGTTCTTCTCCATATACCAGATCCAGATGTTCAAAAGGAATGCACTCAAATCCGTCTTTCTGCTCTTTTCTGTATAATAATATAGAAAGAACTGTGCATCCAACAGTCACTGCCACACAGGTGACTGTCGTAAATTTCAATATCTTCACAGCTACCAGGAACCAGGTCAGAAATCCTGTAACTGCGATCGCCGTCACCTTTGAAAATATCCATCCCTTGTCCTCAAATCGGCGGAACAGTCGGCCTGACAGTGGCATAAATGCGACTCCTAAAACCAGTGCCAGCAGATACCAGGTCCAGAACGTCCATACATCGCCCTGTAACAGATACACAGACAATGCGATCAGAATCACCGCCGGAATGATCCTTATAATAATTTTTTTTGTTTTATCAGGTTTCATAGATTCTTATTCTCCCGTCTTCTGTTTCATATACCAGTTTAAACACACTGGTAATCGTCTCTTCTCTGCAGTACTGCTGCTCATATTCCATTCCTTCTTCAAACAGAATATACGTGATCTTTTCTTTTTTTACAAGACTCTTCACTTCTTCTGCATCCGTGGAACTGTAGATTGTTTTCGCCTGAGCCGCACGATAATATGTATCATAACCTGCCGACCATGCATAATACGGCCATCCCATATACATCATAGCACCGGACATCGTCACTTCATTCATACTGTACTCCGGTGTCAGGATCAGGTCATCATGTGTGAGATGCTCTTCCAGCCAGTCTGTCAGCTCACTGTTCATACTTACGCTGACCCTGTGCCCCGGTCCGTTATTTCTTATGATCACAACAAAATCATAGACACCTGTGATCGTAAGGCAGATTGTCAGCAGGACTGCCATAATCCTGTGAAACATTTTTTTCTGAAACAATTGCACGATCGCCCATGCCCAGAAGATTGCCGTAAATGCATAAGAAATCATAATGTATTTATGATTGACTGCAATATCCGGTGTCAGTGATGCACAAAATGCAAACACTGTCGGAAACAGAAAGCTTATAAGAGATGCTCTCTGCTGTCTTTTTTTCAGTAAAAGCAGCAGCACAACTGCCCCGACAAAGAAGATTCCGCTCATCTGAATGAGATACCACAATACCCTGTGAACAGTCTTATCATCAGAAAGAAATCCCCAGTAAAAAGAAGGACTCACTGCATCGCCCCAGATAAAGATCTTTGTCTGGAGTACAGAAAAGATCACTGCTGTCACTGCCAGGATCAGATAATCCAGTTTCCCGTCTGAAAAAATCGCAAATCCCATCAGGATTAACAGACCGCCGATCACTGCCGCCCCGTTCCAGAAAGAAGTCAGTCCCAGAAACATTCCTGCCATCAGTGCATTCTCCGGACAGATACATTTCCATGCTGTTTTCGTAAAGAAACGGTTTCCTAACCACCGGATACCCGTTGCTTCATCCGTGCATCCTGCATCCATCCAGTCCAGAAAGATCCAGAGGACCAGTGACACGATCAGCATTCCAAATGCCAGATGTCGCTGGTTCAGATAAACATTAAAGTTCCATAAGCCCCAGTTTTCATTCGTAGTATATCCGATGAAAGTTGTATTATCACGCAGAGTTGCCCACAGGTCGCCCGCCTGTATATGTTCCGCAATAAAATGAAAGAATGACAGAGAACTGCGGAAGAAAAACAGTACCAGCGTCACAATAGCTGCTGCCAGACTGCCCGTCAGTCTTCTGGCTATACTGTACAGCAGCATCAGAAATCCCAGAAGCGCCAGCACGCTCTCAATATTATAGGCAAAATCCAGGCGAAGTCCCAGAAATTCCAGATTTCCGACAAGGAACTGAAACATAAAATGGTATTTTACATCCTGTCCGCCAAAATGCGGGTATTCTGTCGGAAAGTTATTTCCTTTTGAAAAAGACCTCATCATTGCAGTATGCGGTGCATAATCTCCGTACACGGAAAATCCGCTGTACAGCTCACCGCCTCTTATATAAAAGACATAAAACATGATCCAGCTCAGAAATATCAGAAGAAGTCCAAACAGAATGCACTCTTTACGAAATGCCCCGCGGTCATTGATCAGATTTCTGTCTGCTCCGGTAAATACGGAACCTGTCTTTTTATATCTCTTCCAATATAATCGACCCAGTATCAGCACTGCCAGAAGAAAGATCACAATGTTTCCGTAGATAAGCGGTCTGGTCGCTCCGGCTGCACTGGCAGCCCAGGAAACCATATAAGTCCCCCATCCGAATACCAGCGTCCCCATTCCGAAAGCCGCCGCGGGCAGAATCCAGATCTGATTGCACAAAATCTTTTTATTTTTTGTCCCGATTTTCTGGAACGAGTTGTTCTTCCCTGTAAAAAGAAGTACTTCTGCCAGTTCTTTTCCTGTCATCAGGCTCAATATGATATATATAATGCCAAACATTGTCCACCTCGTCAGTAAATTTCGTACGAGATATTTTACACCTTATGCATGTAAAAGTCTGTAAAATTGTTTTTCTCTAACTCATACAGAAATAGTATAGCAAAGGTACTTTCCAATAGCAAACAAACTTCCTGATTTTCACAGCTTTTCACAATATTTACACGTTTTTATCAGAACTTTCCCGGTTATCCCCATTCAGATATGTATGAACCCCATCCGCGACCGCTTCTGCCACTTTCTTCTGATACTCTTC
>CAVBPN010000053.1:0-13286 GCA_963597235.1 bacterium | reverse complement strand
ACCATGCTGAACACAAACCTTGATCTGAATATTACTGAGTACGCTACAGTAAACTTTAATGCACTGACAACGATCATTGATGACCTTGGTGGTCTGGATATGGATATGTCTTATGCCGAGATCGTTCATATGAACAACTACTGTGTAGAGACTTCTGAAGAGACCGGTAAAGACTATACACCGATTGAACTTCCGGACAGACCGGATGATATCGAGGCAATCCAGTATCATTATCATCTGAATGGTGTACAGGCTACATCCTACTGTCGTATCCGATATACAGCAAGCCTGGATATGGGACGTACAGAAAGACAGAGAAAAGTAATCCAGATGATCGTCAGCAAGGCAAAATCTGCAGGATTAAGTAAGATCTTTACGATCATGGATGACGTCTTCCCGATGGTTACTACATCTATGGATAAAACAGAGATCCTTCAGCTTCTTCCGACACTGATCGGTTACAGCGTGGATGAAACAACTGGATTCCCGACATCCTTTAAGTTCTCAAATGTCAAGGGAAGTATCATCGTACCGACTTCTCTGGAATCAAACGTTATCGAACTGCATAAGTTCCTTTACGGGGATGAGAGTTACACACCATCTGCAACTGTTAAGGCTAACAGTGAGAAGATCCTTGAGATTGTTGGTGGTGAGAGCAGTCTGGATGAAAAACAGGCAACTGTAGAAGAGAATACTACAGATGATACAGTCATCTTCGAGAATAACGGAAGTGGCTGGTCAGATACAAGCAGTGATTATAATTATGATAGCGATGACAGTGGAAGCACTGGCGGTGGCAGCAGTTATGACGATTCTGACAGCAGCGGTGGAAGCTCCGGAGGTGGAAACACCGATTATGATTATGATGATTCAGATAACAGCGGCGGAAGTTCTGGCGGAGATGATTCCGGTTATGTAGAACCAGATAATGGCGGAGATACATCCGGTGGAGATTCATCCGGAGGCGAAGATACATCCGGTGGAGACACCAGTGGCGGTGATGATGGATCCGGTGGTGATGTGATCGATGAAGGCAGCGATGGCGGTGCAGCAGAACAGGCTGCAGCAGCTGATCCAAGTGCAGCATAAATGATTGCAGAATAATATCGAATATAGAAACAATATCTCAGAAGGGAATTTCTCGTTGAAGAAATTCCCTTCTTCTGTTACCATACATTCATAAAGAATGATATAAAGGGAGAAATTATGAACGATATAAAAGTGGATGTGCTCATTCCTGCTTATCATCCGGGAAAGGAATTTTTCTTGCTGATCGATCGTCTGACAAAGCAGACAATATCGATACATCGCATCATTGTAATGAATACGGAAGAGAAATTCTGGAAGAAGGAGCTTGAGGAGAAATATCCGATCATAGAAGTGCATCATCTGACAAAAAAAGAATTTGATCATGGTGGAACTCGTGCCAGAGCAGCAGAATTATCTGATGCGGATATTATGATATTTATGACACAGGATGCGATGCCGGCAGATAAGAATCTGATCGAAAATCTTGTCCGGGCATTGAATGAGAAGGTAAATATCGGAGCGGCATATGCAAGGCAGCTTCCGAACGCAGAATGCAGTTTTGTGGAGCGTTATACAAGATCGTTTAACTATCCGGAGAAATCTGTTGTTAAGACAAAAGAAGATATGCCGGTCTATGGCATAAAAACATTTTTCTGCTCAAATGTATGTGCGGCGTACAAAAAAGAAATTTATCAGGAACTGGGCGGATTTATACGGAAGGCAATCTTTAATGAGGATATGATCTATGCAGGAAATCTGATTCAGAAGGGATATGGGATTGCGTATGCTGCGGATGCCAGAGTGATCCATTCGCACAATTATTCCTGCATGCAGCAGTTTCGCAGAAACTTTGATCTTGGTGTATCACAGGCGGAGCATCCGGAAATCTTTGAGGGCGTGCCATCTGAGGGTGAAGGAATCAGGCTTGTTAAGAAAACGATCAGCTATCTGGTGAAAAAAGGAAAAATCTGGCTGATTCTGGGTGTCATCATGCAGTCCGGTTGTAAATATGCCGGATATCTTGCAGGTAAAAAGTATCGTAAACTTCCGAAAAAGGTGATTCTGTGGTGTACGATGAACCGTGAATACTGGAACGCGTAAGAAGGACTTTTCTCTGAGGATAAGACGGATGACAGCACACTCTTTTTTTAAGGAGTTGTCACATTTTGAACACAATTGATTGTTACACTGTTTTCATAAAATAAAAAAGAGAAAAAGAAAGGAGCAACAGGCATGGATGACGAAAGAAATTGGAATCTGAATGCTCCGCAGAATGATACAGATAACAGTCGGCAGAATGAGCCGCCGAGATATGAACATTACCGCATGCACCAGAGCATGGAACAGGATAAGATACAGGAACAACATAAGAAAAAGAAAGTACGTCGTCATGGCGGCAGAAAACTTGCTTCAACGATTTCTCTGGCTGTGGTCTTCGGCCTGGTAGCAGGTGTTGTATTTCAGGGTGTAAATTATGTATCAGATCAGTATCTGATGCTGGGTGAACAGGATACAGATACACAGGTGGAGACAGCACAGCTTGCTGTAGATGCTTCGAACGAAGACGATACAACAGATGTCTCGGCTGAAGAAGTAACAGCAGAAACTTCCACTACAGCCGTACAGGCAGGTTCTGTGGCAGAAGTTGCTGAGACTGCGATGCCGACAGTAGTAGCGATCACTTCTGTCAGCGTTCAGGAAATACCGAATTATTTCCAGGCATTTGGATTCGGATATGGCAGCAGTACACAGCAGTACTCCAGTGAGGGAAGCGGATCAGGAATTATTGTAGGTGAAAATGACGATGAACTTCTGATCGCAACAAATAATCATGTTGTATCGGGGGCAACGACACTCAGCGTCTGCTTTATCGGAAATGATGTGGTGAATGCGGAGGCAGAAACGGTGGACATGTCCGGCAGCGATGGAGACGTCAATGTGGAAGATGCAGTCAGCGCTAAGATTAAGGGTACAGATGAGTCAAATGACCTGGCTGTAGTTGCCGTACAGAAGTCGGATATTCCGGAAGATACGCTTTCTCAGATAAAGATTGCACAGCTTGATAATTCGGATGATCTTAAAGTCGGTGAGCAGGTTGTTGCTATCGGAAATGCACTTGGTTACGGACAGTCGGTAACTTCCGGATGGATCAGTGCACTGAACAGAAGTATTTCTACAGATGACGGTACCAGTTCCGGACTAATTCAGACAGATGCTGCAATCAACCCTGGTAACAGTGGCGGTGCACTTCTGAATATGCAGGGCGAGGTTATTGGCATTAACTCAGCAAAATATGCTTCCAGTTCAGTTGAAGGAATGGGATATGCGATTCCTATCTCAAAGGCGCAGCCGATCCTTGAAGATCTGATGAACCGTCAGACGAGAGACAAGGTGGATTCTGACAATGCCGGATATCTTGGAGTTGTGTCGGCAGACCTTTCTACAGAAGCAATTCAGATGTATGATATGCCGGAAGGGGCTTTTGTGATTCGAATCGAGAAAGATTCCGCGGCAGGAAATGCAGGTATTCAGAAAGGTGATATTATTGTAAAATTTGATGGTCAGACGATCACCGGTAAAGATGATCTGGAAAATAAACTTGCGTATTATGCGTCCGGTGAGACCGTGGATGTTGTGGTTTCGAGAGCAGATAACGGAGAGTATATAGAGAAGACTTTCCAGGTAACTCTTGGAAGTAGGAATTAATTTATAAAAACTTTAGTTTACAGTTTAACAGGTTATGTTATAATGAACGCATAGATTTGAAGATGCAGAATGCACGCTTGATCTGTGCGTTCTTTATAATATGGGAAGGAGCTTATATGTCAGATAAATACGATGATGAGATTTTAGAGGGAGAGGTCAGCGAAGACGACGATCAGGAAGAAAGACACGAGCCTGAGAAGTACTGCACACTCTGTCACAGTGCAGAGAGTCAGGTTGGAAAGATGATCGATCTTCCGAATAATATACATATCTGCCCGAATTGTATGCAGAGAAGTTTTGACAGCATGAATCAGCAGATGCAGACAGGAAACTTTAATTACGGTGACCTGCTCAATATGCCGAATATCAGCATGATCGATCTCAGCAGTTTCCAGAATCAGATGGGACAGCAGAAGAAGCCAAAGAAGAAAAAAGCTGAGAAAAAGGAACCTGTTCTTGACCTTAAGAAGATTCCGGCACCACATAAGATCAAGGCGACGCTGGACGAATATGTGATCGGACAGGAATATGCCAAGAAAGTGATGTCCGTAGCAGTTTATAATCATTATAAACGTGTGGCGACAGATACCATGGATGAGATCGCAATTGAGAAATCCAATATGCTGATGATCGGACCGACCGGATGTGGAAAGACGTATCTGGTTAAGACCCTTGCGAAGTTGTTGGATGTTCCGCTTGCGATCGCAGATGCGACTTCTCTTACGGAAGCGGGTTATATCGGTGATGATATCGAGAGCGTTGTCTCAAAACTGCTTGCGGCAGCGGACAATGACGTAGAGAAAGCGGAGCATGGAATCATCTTTATCGATGAGATCGATAAGATCGCAAAGAAGAAAAACACGAACCAGCGAGATGTCAGTGGCGAAGCCGTACAGCAGGGAATGCTGAAGCTTCTGGAGGGCGCTGATGTGGAAGTTCCGATCGGAGCGAACAGTAAGAATGCGATGGTTCCGCTGACGACAGTTAATACGAGAAATATTCTTTTTATCTGTGGAGGTGCTTTCCCGGATCTTGAGAATATTATTAAAGAACGTCTGAATAAACAGGCATCGATTGGTTTTTATGCAGATCTGAAGGATAAATACGATGATGATCCGCATATTCTTGAAAAGGTGACAGTAGATGATCTTCGCAGTTTCGGTATGATTCCGGAGTTTATCGGACGTCTGCCGATCATATTTACCATGAATGGTCTTACTGAGGATATGATGGTCCAGATCTTAAGCGAGCCGCGAAATGCGATCCTGAAACAGTATCAGAAGCTTCTGGCACTGGATGAGGTAAAACTGGAATTCGAAGAAGGCGCACTGCATGCTATTGCCGCAAAAGCAATGGAGAAGTATACCGGAGCAAGAGCGCTTCGTGCAATTCTGGAAGAATATATGCTGGACATCATGTATGAGATTCCGAAGGATGACAGTATCGGTCAGGTGACGATCACAAGAGAATATATAGAGGGAAACGGCGGTCCGAAGATTCTCTTAAGAGGGCAGGAAGTTCCACTTCTGGAAGGAAACAACTGAGACAGTGTGAAAACAGGATCGTATATCATATAGTGCAATCAAAGAAAGAGAGGTAACGGATTATGGCAAAAGATTTTTTTGGAAGTCTTGGAGAAACACTCACAAAAACAGCAAAGGAACTGAGTGGCCGTGCAGAGGAAGTCTATGAGACACAGCGGCTGAGAAATAAAATTTCCGGCGAAGAGAGACAGGTTGAAAAAGCAATGGCTGATCTTGGAAGAATCATCTATAAACGATATAAAGAAGATGTTCCGGTTGATGACGCACAGAAAGCACTCTGCGAGCAGATCGACCAGCGTATGGAACAGATCGGGAAATATAAAACAGATATCTCCGAGTTGAAGATCAGAAGTAAGCGTTTCTGTCCATCTTGTGGAAATCCGATCGAGAAAGGTGCAGCATTCTGTTCACAGTGCGGAGCTGCATGTCCGACAGAGGAACCGGAAGAAGAGGCCGACGATGATGTGATCGAAGGAACCGCAGAAGAAGTTGTGGCAGAAGCTGAAACAGTGGAAGAGACGGAAGAAGCTGTTGAAGAAGCAGAGGATATCGAAGAAGCTGATGAGACTCCGGAAGCAGAAGAAACGGAGGGAGAAGCTGAAGCAGAAGAAACTGCTGAGGAAGAAGCACCTGCGGAAGTTTCAGAAGAAAAAACAGAAGAATAAATAAAAGACAGACTGGAAGGGAGCAGAACTCTTTTCCAGTCTGTTTTTGTGCAGAAATCAGTTATTCAGTGTGGATAACTGTGTGATGAAATCACTATAATGTGTATACAAGGATTCCGGCGCTGATGATCAGATTTCCGATCAGTTTTCCTTTCGTGATCTTTTCGTTCAGGATAAAGCGTGAGAGCAGCAGCACGAATACATAGGCGGCTGTATCGATCACCGGGCCGTAGCGCATGTCTATTTTTGTATAACACCAGGTATTCAGAAGAAGGATACCGAAAAACATCACATAGGCGAGGATGACACGCCAGTTGAGGTATTCTCTTAAAGGATTATCGTATTTAATATTTGCACTCTGTTTCAGAAGAATCTGGGAGATTGCGGAAAAAAAGGTTCCTCCCAGCATGATCAGGATAAATATTCTATTCATATCTCTGCACCGTCCATACTCCGAATAATACGATCAGGATTCCGATGATATTCTGCACGGAAAGCTGTTCGTGAAAAATAACGACTGCCCAGATCTGTGACCACAGAAGATAAACACTTTTGTTTGCATAGGCGGTGGACAGTGAGAATTTTTTGATGACCTGCTGCCAGGCGATCGCGTAGATTCCGCAGTTCGCGATCATCAGGAACAGAAATACATAAAGAAGCGGTGCATGCAGCCCGTTTTTATTGTACTGGATCGAGGCAAGTTTAGAAAAAACACTTGTCAGGGAAAACAGCAGAATGTTCAGGTGGAGCTGCAGATAGTTTCTGAAATTTTTCATAATTCCTCCACGATATTTTTAACCAATATTTTTATAAAAATAACCAATATTTATTCATTCTACACCATATACTAATTGTTTACAATGGATTATGAAAATGATATGATAAAAAAGAATGCATAAAACAGAATGCGTATTTAGAAAGAAAGGGAAACCTATGAGTTTGTATTCCGTTGTTGTTCCTGTATATAACTCCGAACATACATTACAGGAACTTTATACACGCCTGGAGAAAGTATTTCGGGAAGTGATAAAAGAAGAGTTTGAACTGATTCTTGTGGACGACGGTTCAAAAGACCGTTCATTCGAAGTTATGCAGGAACTTCGCGAAAAGGACAAGAGAGTTCGTATTATACAGATGGCAAGAAATTTTGGACAGCATCCGGCACTTCTGTGCGGGTTCGCGCATGTGAAGGGTGATTTTGTCGTAACGATGGATGATGACCTGCAGCATCAGCCGGAAGAACTTCCGAAGATGATAAATGTTATGAGAGAGCGTGACGATGTCGATGCGATCATTGCGAGCTACGAAGGCAGAAAACATGGATTTATCCGTAAACTCGGAACGAAGTTTTCGGTGTGGGCAACATCAAAAATGCTGGGCAAGGACCCGAATCTTCAGATTACCAGCTATCGTCTGATCCGTCGTTTCCTTGTAGATGCAATGGTGAAGACGAATACATATCTGCCGCAGATCGGAAATCTTCTTGTACTGACCTCAAACAGAATCATCAATGTGCCGGTACAGCATGCTGCAAGAGCTTATGGCAAGAGTGGATATTCCTTTAAACGTCTTGTGAAGGACCTGATCTACGATATTACAGCACATACGGCATTTCCGCTCCTTATGGTGAGAAATATCGGAATTGCCAGTTTTCTGGTGAGTCTGGTCATGGCGATTTATTTCCTTATCCGATATTTTGCTTTTGGAGTATCTGTTGAAGGCTGGACATCTCTGATGATGGTGATGCTGGCATTCTTTGGACTGATCCTTCTGTCAATAGGGATCATGGGAATCTATCTGATGAATATTCTGAATGAGGCAAAGAAAATGCCGCATTATGTTGTTCGCCGGGAGGACGCAGACTGATGAAAAAAGAAATCGGTGGATATTTTGAACTGGAAGAGTTTGGCGGAAAAGAGTATTATCCGGATCTTTATAAAGTGAATCTTGGAAGAACAGCGCTTCTGTGGCTGCTGGAAGGTCGGGGCTATACGAAAATCTATCTGCCGGTATTTCTTTGTGAGTCGGTAACGGAGGCATGTGAGCAGCAGGGAATCCAGATTGAACGCTATCCGATGGATGCGGAGCTGAAAGTCCTGCTTCCTGAAGAAAGAATGAAAGAAAATGAATGCCTGTATCTGGTAAATTATTACGGGCAGCTGACAGATGACAAGATTCTCAGATATCAGGAAATTTACGGGAATATCATTGTAGATCATACACATGCTTTTTTTCAGAAACCGCTGAAAGGCGTAGATACCCTGTATTCCTGCAGGAAATTCTGGGGAGTCAGTGACGGTGCTTATCTTTCTACGGATGCCGCACTTCCGATGGATAAACCTCTGGATCATTCCAATAAAAGAATGGAACATATTCTCGGACGATATGAGGAAAATGCGGGCGCCTACTATCAGGAAATGCTTCAGAATGCAGCACAGTATGAAGGTATGGAAATTCGACGTATGTCGAGACTGTCAGAGAATCTTCTGGGCGCGATCGATTATGAGACAGGACGACGCAAGAGAGAGGAAAATTATCAGATACTTTCAGAACTGCTTCCGTCTGAACATATTTTTACCCGGGTGACACCGGACGGACCGTTTGTGTATCCGTATTATCATAAGAACGGTCTGAAATTAAGACGCTGGCTTGCGGAACATAAGATTTTTGTACCGACCTACTGGAAAAATATTCTTGAAGAATGTAGCGAGGACAGTCTGGAATACCAGTGGGCGGCAGATGTACTGCCTCTGCCATGTGACCAGCGTTATGGAAAAGAAGAAATGCAATATATGGCAGAACGGATAAAAGAATGGGAGGCAGCCGGAGAATGAAGCACAGATTACTGATACTTGGTACACTGGGCGAATTTGTACAGCTTGTTAAGAAATCAAAAGAACGGGGATATTATACGATCGTCTGTGATGGCTATCCGGATGGACCGGCAAGACAGTATGCGGACGCATCCTATGTGATTCCCGTGACGGATATTGATGCGGTGGCAGAACTCTGCAAGAAAGAAAAGGTTGACGGAATTGTAACCTCTTTTTCGGATCTGCTAATGGAATGTATGGTAAAAATTGCGGACAAAGCAGGGCTTCCATGTTATCTGAAGCCGGAACAGCTTTGCTGGTACAGAGATAAGTCGGCGTGCCGTGAGCTTTTGACAAGGCTTGGACTGCCGACACCGGGATTTGTGAAGATACCGGCAGCAGAGAGAGATGAGAATAAACTTATCGAGATGACAGCCGGACTTAAATATCCACTGATCAGTAAGCCGCTGGATAAATATGGTTCAAGAGGAATCTTCATTATAGAAGATCAGGGGCAGCTTGCACGGTGTGTCCAGGCGACTGCAGAGTTTACGGATCTGGATGAGATTCTGATTGAAGAGTATAATGATGGATTTGAATTTAATATGATGACCTGGGTGACTGATGGAACCGTGAAAGTTATCAGTATTGCAGACAGGGAGAAGACACAGTTTGAGGATGACATGCTTCCGGAAAGTACACGAAATGTATATCCAAGCCGCCTGATTGACAGTGTGGAAGAACCTGCGACGGCATTGCTTCAGTCTTATATCGGATACACCAGACAGAAGGAAGGACCGCTTTCCATGCAGTTTTTCTGGAAACAGGGAGAGGGAATCCAGGTCTGCGAGATTGCGGCACGTTTTTTCGGTTATGAACATGAACTGACGGATATGGTATATCGTTTCAATATGGAAGAGCTTCTTCTGAACTATGTTTACGATAAAACATATGTTGTAAAGATGCTGGAGGCACAGGATATCCGAAAACCATTGCTTCATGGAGCTGTTTTATATTTCCACGGAAAGCTGAAAAAGATTCAGGAGCAGCAGGCAGCGTATGAACTGGCACAGGAGCAGGCAGTGGTGAAGCCGTGGATATTCTATGAAACGGGAGAGGAAGTTGTGGCTTACGGCCCGAATCCATATCTTGCATTATATTATATAGAGGCAGGCAGTCGAGAAGAACTTGATGAGATATCGGAACACTTTTTTGAAAAAATGAGTATGACTGATCCGAATGGAGAAGAGATTGTTTTTCGGAATAAATTACCCGAGTATTCTTTAGAAAAGTAGAGGAGTCAGATGATTGATTTTAACAGACCGGCACTTGTCGGTAATGAATTAAAGTACATTCAGGATGCAGTGGCACAGGGGATGCTCTGCGGCGATGGAAAATATACGAAACTCTGTTCTGCGTGGATGAAGGAACGGTTTCAGGTGAATCAGGTTTTCCTGACAACATCTTGTACACATGCACTGGAGATGGCAGCTTTCCTGAGCGATATTCAGCCGGGGGACGAGGTCATTATGCCATCCTATACGTTTGTTTCCACTGCGGATGCTTTTGTGCTTCGAGGAGCTAAGATCGTATTTGTTGATATCCGGCCGGATACGATGAATATAGATGAAAATCTGATTGAGGACGCGATTACGGATAAGACCAGGGCAATCGTTCCGGTCCATTATGCGGGCGTTTCCTGTGAGATGAATAAGATCATGGAGATTGCACGAAAACATAACCTGAAAGTTGTAGAGGATGCAGCGCAGGGCGTGGATGCGTATTATCATGGAAAAGCACTTGGCACAATCGGTGATTTCGGATGTTACAGTTTCCATGAGACAAAGAACTTTACGATGGGCGAAGGTGGTGCACTGGTATTCCAGAAGAATGAATATCAGGAAAAAGCAGAGATTCTTCGTGAAAAAGGAACCGACAGAAGTAAATTTTTCCGCGGACAGATTGATAAGTATCGTTGGATCGATTATGGTTCGTCCTATCTTCCGAGTGAGATGAATGCGGCGTATCTGTATGCGCAGCTGGAAGAGTGCGATAAGATCAATAAGAAACGTCATCAGATTTATGATGGATACCATGAGAGACTGGAAGATCTGGAAAAGCAGGGAAAGATTCAGAGACCAGTCGTTCCGGAAGGATGCGCGCATAATGCACATATGTATTATATTAAAGTAAAAGACATCGCAGTGCGTACAAGACTGATCGTATATCTGCGTGAGAATGGAATTGCCCCGGCATTTCATTATGTTCCGCTTCACAGCTCTCCGGCAGGCGAGAAATTCGGAAGATTTCATGGCGAGGATGTCTATACGACAAAAGAGAGCGAACGTCTTTTGCGGCTTCCAATGTTTTATGATCTTTCTCTTGATCAGGTGGATTATATTGCAGAAAAGATCAGAGAGTTTGAATTTTGATGGAGGAAGATAAGTTGAAACGTAAAAAAATAAGTGCGGAGACAACGGTGGAGATTCTGTTTTTCCTGTTTCTTCTGGTGTTTTATCTGATGTGGGCGCGTGTGCAGCCGATGGGGGCAGGCCCGGATGAGCAGATGCGCTACCAGATTGCGGAATATATTTACCAGCATGGATCTCTTCCGGTAGGGGATGATCCGGCTGTGCGAAATGTTGTATGGGGAATTTCTTATGCATTTTCTCCGATTCTGTCGTATATGATCGCGGCAGTCTTTATGAAAGTAATGAGTTTTGTGACGACTGCACCATTTGCACTGCTTCTGGCAGCAAGGTTTGTAAATATCCTGTTTGGACTTGGAACAGTCTGGCTGGTGCTGAGCATGTGCAAGCGTCTGTTTGACAGAAGAAAGGCATGGATCGCGGCTGCTTTTGTAGGGCTGCTTCCGGGATCATTATTTGTATTTACTTATGTAAACTGTGATGCGTTGGCAGTATTTTCTACAGCAGTGATCGTATATGCATGGGTGCGCTATCTGGACGAAGGCTGGACATATAAAAACTGTCTGATTCTGGCGTTGGGTGTGGCTGCCTGTACGTTGTCCTATTACAATGCATATGGATTTATTCTCTGCAGTATCTTTTTCTTTGGGATAACTCTGTTTATGGAGGCGAAAAAGAAAGGAAATTATGCGGATTTTGTAAAGAAGGGACTTCTTGTCTGTGTGATCGTTCTGGCACTGGCTGCATGGTGGTTCATTCGAAATGCAATTCTCTATGATGGGGATTTCCTGGGAATGAACGCATCAACAATCTGTGCGGAGAAATACGCTAAGAAGAACTTTAAGCCGTCGAATCGTAAGACACCGCAGATGGCAGGGTATTCTTTAATGGATATGCTGAATCATGGTTTCCCGCAGGAAGACGGATTTTCCTGGGTGGAACTTGTCAGCGGAAGTTTTGTTGGCCGGTTCGGAAATATGGATGTGTTTATGCCGAAGTGGCTGATCAATAATTATCTGGACTTTATTAAGGCGGGATTTCTTCTGATTTTCCTGCATCCGGTGAAGACTTTTGCAGTTCGCGTGAAAAAGCAGTGGAGTGTAAAGGGGATTTTTAACTGGTGTATGCTGATCGCGATGATCATCCCGAATATTCTGAATGCGTATTATTCTTATGCATCGGATTATCAGCCACAGGGACGTTACAGTCTGCCGATGATCGTGCCGCTTACATATTTTATGGTAATGGGATATGGAAATCTTTTTGATGTGCAGATTAAAAAAGAAGGTTTGCGCAGGAAGGTTTATGCTGTGATCTGTGTGGCACTGGCTGCACTGGCGGTGTTTGTATTCTTTGGCGTGATCTGGCCGGAGTATAAAGATGTGTCGTTTAGTTTGAGGGCGTTTATATATGGAGCATAATGTATAAAGAATTCCTGGTGAAGGGGAATAAATGAAACTCCAGTGGGGTGGTGACTTGCCGTGAGTTATCATCTGAACATGGTTCAATTCAAAAATTCTAAAGTATCAGGAAGTACAGAACTTTGCTAAAGGTAATACAGAAAAGAGCTGAACTCGCTACGCTCAGACAGCAGCATTTTCTGTATTAACGCAAAAACCTGTACATTCCGATACTTGGACGAACTTTTTTCATGCGAACCAGATTCAGATGATAATCACGGCAATTCTTCTCTGCTGGCGTTTTTTATTACCTGGTTTTTCCGTACTTTGGTGTGGGTAGGAAATAATAAACAAAAATTGCAAAGAAAAATTGTAGGATGTGCTGAATTGAAGGATTATTATATGGTTTGTTTTGCGTTATTTATCAAAGAGGAATAAACTTATAACATATAAGACGTTATGCGATATAAGTTGTTGAAGGAGGAGAAGGTGCATATGAAGATGAAGAAGATTTTATCAGTTAGTTTGGCGGTTGCTATGGTTGTGTCAGTGACACCAGGCAGTGTATGGGCTACAGAAGAGGAGAGTCCGGAAGTAGTATTTGATGCAGAAGAGCTGACTGAAGACTGTGAACTATCAAGTGAGGGACAAGATGCAGAGATTTTTTCAGATGATACAGATAGTCAGGGTGTAGATATTG
>CAVBPN010000052.1:0-4331 GCA_963597235.1 bacterium | reverse complement strand
TTGTGCTTACTCTAAATCCCAACCAATAATAATCCCATTTAAGTTGTGTAGGATTTAATGAATTGGAGTTGTCTCCATTTTCAGCATATACGTATAGAATATCACTTTTCTGAAAGAGATTTTTACTTCCTACCCATAACATTCTATATTCTGCATCATTACCACGAGATTGTACACAAATAAATGTTTTATTACGTTGAGCGTCATAGATATAGGCTCCCTTATTACCATCAGCCATTGTAAATTCTTTAAACTGTAATGCTGTATTAAGATCATCCTTACGATATACATTTAATACATCCCCCCATTCAGTTACAGTATATTGATCTTTAACAGAGTCATATACATATTGTGTAGAATCATCAGTATTAACTAATTCTTTAATAGTTTTACCATCTTTATCTAATGTCAATAACGCATTTTCAGTTTCTTCTTTAAATGTATATGTTACATTACCTTTATCATCTGTTTCATCTTCATAGTAACCTTCAACACGACCACGTTCTACTAAATAGTTAGTAGTGTTATCTACCATGTCACCGCCACTAGTAATACCATTATCTCTATTTCCTAAATAACGATGAGTTTCAGAAGATTGATAAGTATATGTTTTTTCTCCTAAATCAAGTGTTTTATATGTTTCACCTTCTTTAGTGATTACTGTTGCTGTTAAGTATCTAGTTTCTTTTACATATTCAGCTTTGTTTAAAGTATTACCTTTATCATCTTTATCATAAGTTCCATCTTCATTTTTGAATATTTTTTCATATTCAGTATAATATGTTACTTCATATTTACCTGTAGTTGCATTTTTAGTTACTGTATATTCTACTGCGCCATCTTCTTTGAAATCTGCATTTGTTGATGCTTTTACATGCTCGATTTCCCCCGTATACATCTTATATGCAATTAAGGCTCTAGCTAACGCTTCTTCATTCGCCTCAGAATCCTGAACCGTATACGCTGCCCTTGCCGCTGTAATAGCCTGAAGCAGAACTCTTTCTTTTTCATCGTCACTATAAGTTGTCTGCTGGTCATTTGTAAATGTCATACTGTTGGATACGAACGTTGATACGTGCTGTGACTCAACCATAGAGGTAGACTCATAGGTAGACTTCACCACAGATGTAGACCCCGAGATCGACTCATACTCTGATTTTTCTGTCGATGCTGAAGCAGATTTCTCAGAATATACCAGACTGGCTGATTCGGATTCGCTCTTTGCAACACTTGAATTTACTAAGCTGGTAGATGCTGCCTCAGAATTTGAAGTGGAGGCTTTCACACTGGTTGATTCAGATTTACTAATTGCGTCGGAATGAGATGTGGACGCACTGATACTTGCTGCTTCAATCTCCGCCTTCGCTTCAGAATAGGAGTCAGACACAGATGTACTTTCTGATACAGAATTTCTCTCTTCTGTACTGAGTGATTCGCTCTTTGCTAATGAGTCAGATGTGGAGTTTTTATCTGCTTTATCCAGTGATTCACTCGCAGATGCAGAATTTACTACTGACTGTGACTCACTCAAAGATGCACTGTCTGAATCGACTTTACTCTGGCTGTCTGCACTGACAAAGCTCGTAGATGCACTTTCAGATTTAATAGCTGAATCACTGAGCAGCTCTGATTCACTTTCACTGACAGCAGACTGTATAGTGGAATCGTTTGTTTCCTCCTGAGAAGCTGCTGTTGAAGCTGCTGTTGAAGCTTCCTGTGAATCCGATAATGAATCTTTCTCTATATCATTCTGCGTTTCTGTATCATTCTGTCCATCCTCATCGACAGATGCCACTGATATCCCATCTGATTCAGTGTTAGCTGCATTCTTCCTTGATGCTACTTTAGCCTTTACTGCCTGTGATTTCTTATCAGCTTTAGTCGTAGATGCAGTAGCTGTTGTCGAAGCCTGGGATTCTGGGACAGATGTCTGACTCGGTGCCTGTGTCTCTGGTGTCGTTGCCTGAACAGGTGCCGGTGCCTGAGACTGTACTGCCGGCTCTGCCACAACAGGTGCCTGAGACTGTGGAGCCTGCTCTACAACCTCGATTCGAGACTCTGACTGTGAGGTCTGAGCACCCGCATCTTCTGATAACTCATCATCTGCATATGCTGTGTTGGTCTCTACAGCCATAACTCCCATGAAAGCAGCTGCACCAGCAGCGGTTCCTTTTAGGAAACCGCCTTTTCTCTTCCTGGTTCTGGACACTTCACCATCTGCCTGAGAATCCGAAAGTAAGTGTTGAAATTTCTTTTTCCTCTTACTCATAAAAAAGTTCCTTTCTGTTGTTTTCTTTTCTTCCTGTTAAACTGTTGTTGTCACATATGGCTCAAAAAGTAGAATTTATGAACCACTTGTGTTATCCTTTTAATAAGTATATTTAAGCATGGGATGGTGTGTCTGAATGTATGCTTTTTACAGCATAATTTAGAATATGTGGTAGTTTTTTACACCATTTTGTGATTTATACAGTACGGTTCATAAATTCTACTTTTTTTTACAATTTCCCCCAAAAAAGAAAGCGCCACGCATCTGTTGGCACTTTCATAACTGTTGCAATATACTGATTTTCCTCTTTTTCCCTCATCTGAACACTCCCACACGTTCCAAATAAAGTACGGTGAATCGAAACAAAAACTCCAACGATGAAACATCCCAGTAATTATCATCTGTATCTGGTTCGCCTGAAAAAATTCGTCTAGGTATCGGAATGTACAGGTTTTGCGTTGATACAGAAAATGCTGCTGTCTGAGCGTCAGCGAGTTCAGCTCTTTTCTGTATCGTTTTTAGCAAAGCTCTGTACTTCCTGATACCTTAGAATTTTTGAATTGAACCAGAACAGATGATCATTCACCGGGATTCCTTCATCCTCTGGAGTTATGTTTTATCCCTCACCGGGAATTCTTTATATCTTGTATTCTCTGTAAAGTCGCTCTCGAAACTCCTCATCCTCAGATGCTCTTTCCGCATCCACATATCGTTTATCCTTCAGGAGATTCTTCATAAGAATCAAATATCTTTCACCCTCTTTTATGCCCTCTCTTTTTCCTTCCAGCTTACCCGTATCATACCCAGCCTCATACTCAGCCTTCCGAAGTTTCTTTTCCTCTTCATCCTTGTCATATTCGAATATACTCACTGCTATAACCTCCGATCTGTTTTTACGGAGAAATTCTTCCAAAATTCCTTCCTGGATGCATTCATTTACGGCCCGTTCCACGGCTGCATCCAGACTCATCTCTCTTGTGTATTTACGTACTTTTCCAACGTACTGTGCATACTCCCTCAGCGTCCTGCACTGTTCCATCAACTCCCTGTTTTTCCCTTCGTTGATGTTCAGCGTGATCACCTTTAGCTCCAGCCTCGGATCTCCGTTCTGGTTCTCATAGGCCTCCGACAGGGAATTCTCCCAGTACTCCTCTTTCTTCCCGGTACCGTTGTAAAACACGATAAAATACGGTGCCGGAATCTTCTGCAATCCCGATGAATACAGCGATTTATGATCCACCAGTTTCTGGTATTCTGCCGATATGTAGAACAGATCCCTCAACGGAATGTTCGGATTGTACGTTGACTGATGTTCATACAAAAACAGGTTCATATCAATGATAAATGCAAGGTCATTCTTCATTCCCATGTATACTGCTCCGTCAAGAGTTACTATCTCCAGTTTCTCCGGATCAGTGTGTACAGTTCTGTCAACTATATTCTCTACCGCATTAGTCGTCTTTTTGACGGCGTTGTACAAAGACATCAGATTCTCTTTATCCGAAAACAGCATCCTGAATACCGTATCCTTGTACTTTCTGTTTGCTGATAACTGACCGTTTACTTTCGACTGATTATTCAATACCGAAGCATTTTTTACAGTCCGGTTTTTCTTCTGCGTTACTTTACTGTTCTTTTTACTTCTTGCCATAGGCAGCACCTCCTGTTGTCGCAGGAGCCAGAACCATAAGACATTATCCGCTTTTACAATTAAAACCCCTGCTTTTATTTTTAACTGAATTTAAAAGCATGGATTTCTGAAGTGATTTTAGAAAGACAGACGGCGTGATCGCCATAGACTTTTAGAAAATATGCTTTCTTTTATAGTACCATTTGTTCTTTCATTTTTCAATATACTTTATAATCTTTTTATACTTAAATATACTCGCCACCGCTACCTACTACATCGTATAATAAGTGTATATCCTCTAAAAATGATGGTTATGCACTTATCTCTTTCTATAAATTTATATATGATCTGAGACATCTGACATAGTCACTTTCCATAATAAAGTACGGTGAATCGAAACAAAAACTCCAACGATGAAACATCCCAGTAATT
>CAVBPN010000051.1:7612-15892 GCA_963597235.1 bacterium | reverse complement strand
GGTGATTTGGAATGGATTTTGACCAAGTTGCTGTGAACGGAGTGAACAGTAACAATTAATTGATCTGATCAGAATTATATTCTAACGTATTTTACAATAAGAAATGTTATAAAAATGATTGTCGATTTCTGCGATTTTTGTCGAACGAATTTTCTTTACATAAAATGAATTATGATGTATTCTCTAAGTACAGCAACTCTTGAAGGGAGCATCTGCTTCCTTCTTTTTTCAAATCTATTTAAATCATGGGCAAGTCGCCCGAATAATTCAGGAAAGATGAGGAATTGAATATGGAAAACAGTTATGAAAATTTCGTGGATACCTTGCGTCAGAGACTTCTTAAGGCTACTTCTTATGAAGAAGAGATGATCTGCTATAAGAAGGCTGAAGAATATCCTCCAACTTCGGGCGACCGCCTCCTGTTGAAGAACAGACAGAGAGAAGGCGTTTATGAAGTCTGTGCACTTTACGTACGTGATCTGTATGATGAATTTCAGAATGGTTGGAGCATGGAGAACATTATTCATGAAGTTCTGAAGCGTCTTGATACGATAGCACGGTCAGAGTGCTTTGAAAAAAGTAAAAATCTGGAAAGTTATGAGAAGGTAAAAGGTGATTTATTTGTCCGTTTGATGAATGTTGTTAAATATCGAGATGAATTGAAAAATGCGATTTTCCGTACAGTTGGAGACATTGCACTGGTATTATATGCCAGAATGGGTGAGCTGGATGGATGTAATACAAGCATTAAGATCAAACGCCATATGCTGCAGAACTGGAATCAGGATGAACAATCAGTGTTTAATGATGCCCTTTTGAATACGTATTTCATTTCCCCACCGCGAATTTACTGTTGGGAGAAGCTTATCTACGATCTGAACTACGAGGGTGAGAACTTTATGAATCTGTTAGTTGATGTTCCGCTGAAAAAAGATGTGATCGGAAATTGTCTGAGTACATCTGTAAGGACAAATGGAGCAGTAGCTGTCTTTTTGCCGGGCGTTGCGCAGAGACTGGCGAATCTTTTGGGAGGTGGATTCTATATGGTATTTACGAGTGTCCATGAAGTAATGATCCACAGTGAAGACAGTGCAGATCCGAGGAAATTAAAAGATGTTCTGGCAGAGACAGTAGAGGAAACGACGCCGGAAGAAGATTTTCTTACCTATTATATATACCATTATGATGCGGAAAACGGTCAGTTCAGTTTTTGCTAGGATATCAGATCTGATATATGACTCTGCATGAATGGAACCATTGCGTATGCTTTTTTATCCTGCGTGCATATACTAATTAAAAAGCAGTCAGGAGATTGACAGTGGCGTATAAAATTGTTTTAGACGCAGGGCATGGGGGAACAGATCCCGGAGCGATATATAACGGAAGAAATGAGAAGGATGATAATCTGGCACTTCCCGAAGTAGTAGGGAAAATCCTTGAAGACAATGGTGTAGATGTGGTATATACTAGAACAGAAGATATTTACCAGACACCATTTGAAAAGGCACAGATTGCAAATCGGTCAGGTGCAGATTATTTTATCTCATTTCATCGGAACAGCAGCCCGGAAGACAACCAGTATCAGGGCGTGGAAGTTCTGGTTTATGATAAAAGCGGAATTAAGTATCAGATGGCGCAGAACATTGTTGGAGCACTGGGAGAGCTGGGCTTCAGGGAAATCGGCGTAAAGGAGCGGCCGGGGTTGGTCGTACTGCGAAGGACCAGAATGCCGGCACTGCTTATTGAAATAGGCTTCATAAATTCTGATGCGGATAACATGTTATATGATGAGAAGAAGGATGAGATAGCGCAGGCAATCGCCGGAGCGATTCTTGGAACACTGTCAGAAGAAACAATAGAGTCTCCTTTATACTATCGCGTGCAGACCGGTGCGTTTCGAAACAGGGAAAATGCGGACCGGATGTTGTATCAGTTGACAGATCAGGGATATCCGGCATTCCTTTTGTATGAAAACGATCTGTATAAAGTGCAGGTAGGAGCGTTTCAGCAGATTGGAAATGCGATAAATATGGAACAGCGCCTGCGGGATGCCGGATACAGTACGGTGATCGTGACAAAATAAAGAATGGTTCTGGAGAACAACCAAAAGAGAAGGTAAAAAGTATGTATGAAAAATTTATAAAAGATATGGGCGAATTTGTTTTTGCAGAAGATCAGCCGGAAGAAGCAGATATTATTTTTGTTCCGGGAAATGGTTATTCGCAGATGGCAGAGAGAGCAGCAGAACTTTACGTGGAAAAATATGCGCCTCTTATATTACCGAGTGGAAAATTCAGTATTTCACTGGGGCGATTTGGCGGGGTGCTGACAGGGCAGGAACGTTATAATGGCGATTACCGGACGGAATGGGACTTTTTAAGAGATGTACTGATGAAGAATGGTGTGCCGGCAGAGGCAATCCTGAAAGAAGACCAGGCGACATTTACCTGGGAAAATGCGAAGTTTTCCCGAAAAGTAACAGATCAGGCTGGTATTAATATAAGGAAGGCAATCATTTGTTGTAAGAATTATCATGCCAGAAGAGCTTTGATGTATTATCAGAGGGCATATCCGGATACGGAATTTCGGGTATGCCCATGTTGTGTTGATGAAATTACCAGAGATAACTGGACAGAGTCAGAGCAGGGAGTAAAAGAAGTTCTTGCGGAAGTAAACAGAATAGTCACTCAATTCTCACTAATGATGCGATCTTGTTGAATATAAAAAAAATAATTTAGGGGTGTCGAAAAAAGTAGAACTGTGATATAATGCTTGTGTCGGAAAATAAAATATTGTGTTACAAATTGGTTACGAAACGATAAAAGTTTCATATACGACAAAATAGATATTTTTATATTACAATACTTAAATTTGAATTATATATGATTTAGAAACAAGTCATATTTTTTTACTTGGAGATTACGTAGATCAGATAGAACTGCCGGCAGGTAATGGCTTCTGTCGGGCGGTAATGAATATAGATTGAGGTGTGAGGATTATGATGAAGAAGAGGAAGAACGTGCAGTTTATTGCTGCTGCAGCACTTACCGCAGCGCTTGTAACAAGTCAGTTTTCATTTGCAACAGTGATGGGAGATAGTGCAGCGACCGTACAGGTCAGCAGCCTGATTCCGAATAATGTTACAATTGATCAGCCGGTTCCTCTTTCAGATATTTCACTTCCGAAGAGTGATTATGGAACACTTTCCTGGGCAGATGGCTCCTGTGTACCGTCCGCGAGAGTACAGACTTATGATGTAGTATTTCGTCCGTATAATACAGCAGATCTGGCGAAAATTTCGGGCTGGGACGGACAGTCAGATGCAATTTACAGCAGCGTGACGGTTGTTGTGAGTAGCATCAGTAAGGATTCTGATTATGAAGGAACTCAGACAGAACAGGAATATACAGACGCAGAAAATACAGAACAGAATACAGAAGATGTAAAAGATAATACGGCAGATAATGCTGAAGAAAATACAGAAACAGCTGATTCAGAGGTAACACCGGAAGTAACAGAAGTTCCGGAAAACGTGGATAATACAGCAAATTCTGAGCCTGTAGAGGAAAAGAATACAACCGATACAGACAGCACAGAAGTGACTGAAACCCCGGAAAACACAGATGCTGCTGCTGATAATACTGAAACACCAGCGGTAACAGAAACTCCGGCAGAAGACAGTGAGAATCCGGAAGTGACCGGGATTCCAGCTGAAGATAAGGATACGCCAGACGCTGTTGATACATCGGCTGCGACAGAGAATACAGAGGTTACAGAGACACCGGAAGTGACAGAAATTCCTGAAGCTACAGTGACTCCTGAAGCTGATAAAGATAATATTTTCGATGGAACAGAAAAAGATATCACAGCAGATGACCGTGCACAGTCAGTTGAAGAGACTGCAGAGCCATCTGATGAAGAAAAAGCACAGCTGGCAGAGGAAAATCATACCTGCAACGGTATTTCTGTATCAGGAATCAACCTTCCGTGGTATGTACAGTTCAGAGTTGCAAGTGGTGAGAACTATGAATTCACCAACGAAGCAGAAGCAAATGTGTTTAAATCCTATGAATTTGAATTATGGGATCTGAAAAACAATACAGAGTATGAGATTCCGGATGGAGAATATCTGAGTGTGACAGTTCCTGTAAAAGCTGGATATGATTATACGATTGAACACCTCCTGGACAGTGGCGCTATGGAGACGATCATGCCGAGCGTTGAGGGAAGTACAATGGTATTCAGTACACATTCCTTCAGTCCGTTTGGAATTGCCGGAAGTAAGGCGCTTGTAGGAGAAGAGATTGAAGATGGAAGCTATTCTTCCGGTACAACGACTTCATCCGCAACAGCAACTCCGCAGGCTGCAGCCACAACAGCGGCATCTTCCAGTACAGGAAATACAGTCAATAATACAACAAATAATTCAAACAGTACAACATCCGGTTCAACGAATACTACAGCTGTTCAGTCTGGTACATCTGATAATCAGAACAGCGCTTCTGATTCCAATAATCAGAGTGAGGCAGACAATAAGAGCAATTCAGTTGGAGCAGTGGAGACCGGTGATAATACCCCGATTCTTCCGTTTGTGATCATTGGTATCGCAGCAGCGGTAATTGTGGCAGTACTCGTTTATCTTAAGAAGAAAAAATAATATTTTATATAACATTTCGTACATATGAAGAAAAGCTCTTCCATATATTTCAGTATGGGAGGGCTTTTTTATGAAAGTAAAAGCAATTTTAAGATCATTGTTTCTGGCATATCTTCTGTCAGGTGCCTGCCTGCTTCTGCTGGCATTACTGGTTTTCAAACTTGATATAGGGAAGGGACCGGTTACGGCAGGAATTCTGGTGATTTATGTACTGTCCTGTCTGGCAGGCGGCTTTTTTGTGGGAAAAATACTTCGACAGGACAAATATCGATGGGGATTTCTGGTTGGACTCTGCTATTTTGTATTGCTTGCAGCAGTTTCTTTCGCAGTGCAGAGAAAGTGGGATATAAGCTTTCAGCACCTGGTTACCACTTTTTTTATGTGTCTTGGAGGCGGAACCCTTGGCGGGATGCTTTCCTGATAAAAAAATGCTTTTAATTAGGGCAGTTTTATGCTATACTATGCCCAGATGACTATACATAAGGAGGGATATATAATGGAACATATCAAAACATTAAATACAAAGAATCTGCAGAACACAGTGAAAAAAGGTGGATGCGGTGAATGTCAGACATCTTGCCAGTCAGCATGCAAAACTTCCTGTACTGTAGGAAATCAGAGCTGCGAGAACAAATAAGCAGGTTCAGAACATTCAGTAAGCAGCGGAGTGAAATCCGCTGCTTATTCTTATGAAAGGAAAAGTTGCTGTGAACAGTAACAAGAAAAGTTACAGGAAAGGATTTTCAGAAAGATGAGTCTGATTCATAGATATCAGAGCAATGGCTATAACATTGTTCTGGATATTAACAGTGGATGTATTCATCTGGTAGACCTTGTAACATACGAGGTTCTTCCTTTTATGGAAGAGGGACTTTCAGAGCAGGAGATTGTTGATAAATTAAAAAATCAGTATCCTGAAGCTGATATCCGTACTTCTGTTTCCGAATGTGAAAAGCTGAAAGAACAGGGTATGTTGTTTGCCAGAGATATATACGAAAATATTATTGATGAATTTACAGAGAATCGACAGACAGTAGTAAAGGCACTGTGCCTGCACATTGCCCATGATTGCAATCTGGCCTGTCGATACTGTTTTGCCGAAGAAGGAGAGTATCACGGAAGAAGAGCGCTGATGTCCTTTGAAGTAGGAAAGAAGGCACTTGATTTCCTGATCGCTAACTCCGGATCCAGAAAGAACCTGGAAGTAGATTTCTTCGGAGGAGAGCCTCTGATGAACTGGCAGGTTGTTAAAGACCTGGTAGCATACGGAAGAGAGCAGGAGAAGCTTCATAATAAGAAGTTCCGTTTTACACTGACAACAAATGGTGTACTTCTTAATGACGAAGTTATGGAGTTTTGTAATAAAGAAATGGGAAATGTTGTTCTCAGTGTGGATGGACGTAAGGAAGTTCACGATTATATGAGACCGTTCCGTAAGGGCGCAGGAAGCTATGACCTGATCATTCCTAAATTCCAGAAATTTGCAGAGTCCAGAAATCAGGATAAATATTATGTGCGTGGTACTTTTACCCATCACAATCTTGATTTTTCAAAGGATGTCCTGCATCTTGCAGACCTTGGCTTTAAACAGATCTCAGTGGAACCGGTAGTTGCAGCTGATACAGAGGAATATGCGATCAGAGAAGAGGATATTCCTCAGATCATGGAAGAATACGATGCGCTGGCAAAAGAAATGATCGCCAGAGAAAAAAACGGTAAGGGCTTTAACTTCTTCCACTTTATGATCGACCTGACCGGTGGACCTTGTGTCTATAAACGTCTCTCAGGATGTGGTTCAGGAACCGAGTATCTTGCAGTAACTCCTTGGGGTGATTTTTATCCGTGCCATCAGTTTGTAGGTGAAGAAGAGTTCCTTATGGGAAATGTGGATGAAGGAATTACACATCCTGAGATTCGTGATAAGTTTGGTAAATGTAATGTTTACACGAAAGAAGCCTGCAAGGACTGTTTCGCAAGATTTTATTGCAGTGGCGGATGTGCTGCCAATGCTTATCATTTCCGGAAAGATATAAATGGCAATTATGGTATCGGATGCGAACTTCAGCGTAAGAGAGTGGAGTGCGCAATCATGATAAAAGCCGCATTAGCGGAATAAAATAATGCAAGAAGGGAAAGAACAATGAAGAAAAGCAAAGGAATTGTTGTGCTGCTTCTGACCGCCATTATCACAGTCTTTCTGTGTTACACGGCCGGGATTGGCCTCGGACCAACAGGAACCGGTTCTGCAAAAAACATTAAGACCGGCCTGGACCTGTCTGGTGGTGTAAGTATCACCTATCAGGCAAAAGACAGCAACCCAAGTGCAGAAGACATGTCGGATACTGTTTACAAGCTCCAGAAGCGTGTTGAACAGTACAGCACAGAAGCACAGGTGTACAAAGAGGGAAGTGACCGTATCGCTGTAGAGATTCCTGGTGTTACAGATGCTGACGAGATTCTGAACGACCTCGGAAAACCGGGTTCTCTGTGTTTTATTACAGCAGAAGACGATGACGGCAATACAAACTTTACCAGTAACGGAAGCGGATATGTACTTTCGAGAAGTCTGGATGAGATTCGCGAAGCAGGTTCGGTTGTTCTGGAAGGTTCAGATGTTAAGGATGCTCAGGGTGGAGCATACCAGTCCAGCAGCAACAGTTCAAGAGAGTATGCGGTCAGCCTGACTCTTACAGATGAGGGCAAGACGAAATTTGCAGAGGCTACCGAAGCAAACGTAGGAAAGCAGATCGCTATTGTTTATGACAATCAGATTTTAAGTGCACCAAAGGTAAACGAGGCAATTACAGGCGGACAGGCACAGATCACAGGTATGTCTGATGTGGAAGAGGCACAGAATCTTGCTTCTTATATTCGTATTGGTTCTCTGAGCATCGAACTGGAAGAACTTCGTTCCAGCGTTGTTGCAGCTCAGCTCGGTGAAGAAGCAATCTCTACCAGCGTTATGGCGGGTCTGATCGGTCTTGTTATCGTAATCGTCTTTATGATCTTTATGTATCGCCTTCCGGGTGTGGTTGCAGGTATTGCACTGATCCTGTATACAGCGATTGTACTGATCACGTTGAATGCATTTGATATTACACTGACTCTTCCGGGTATTGCCGGTATCATACTTGGTATTGGTATGGCGGTGGATGCGAATGTTATCATTTATGCACGTATCCAGGAAGAAATTGCAATCGGAAATTCTGTTAAAGCTTCTATAAAAGCCGGTTTTGCCAAAGCATTCAGTGCAATCTTCGATGGAAACATTACAACTCTGATCGCATCTTTCGTACTGATGTGGCTGGGCTCCGGTACAGTTAAGGGCTTTGCATATACACTTGCGCTTGGTATCGTAGTTTCCATGTTTACTGCACTGGTTGTATCGCGTTTTGTTATGAACGCACTGTATGCAGTTGGCTTCCATGATGAGAAATTCTATGGGCGTGCAAAACAGCGTAAAGTCTTCAACATTGTTGGCAAACGTAAAGTATTTTTCATTATTTCCATTATCCTGATCTTAAGTGGACCGGTGGCAATGGTTGTCCATCATAATGTAGATGGAACAGCACTGAACTATGCACTTGATTTCTCAGGTGGTACTGCAACAACCGTAACTTTCA
>CAVBPN010000051.1:6766-7602 GCA_963597235.1 bacterium | reverse complement strand
ACCAATCAGGTAGTTATCAAGACACGTACTCTTTCTCAGGAGGAACGTGAGAAACTGAACAGCGCACTTGTTGAGAAATTTGATGTAGATGAATCTCTGATCGCAACAGAGAGTATTTCCTCTACAGTAAGCTCTGAAATGAGAAAAGATGCTGTGGTTGCAGTTGTAGTTGCCACACTCTGTATGCTTGTTTACATCTGGTTCCGTTTTAAAGATATTCGTTTCGCAAGCAGTGCGGTACTTGCCCTGCTTCATGACGTACTGGTTGTATTTGCATTCTATGGAATTTCCAGGATTTCTGTAGGTAATACATTTATTGCCTGCATGCTTACTATTGTAGGTTATTCTATTAATGCAACAATCGTTATCTTTGACCGTATCCGTGAAAATATGAAGGGCAGCAGGGAGAATCTTGAAGAAATTGTCAATACAAGTATCACACAGACACTTACAAGAAGTATGTATACTTCATTCACAACTTTCGTAATGGTAGCTGTTCTCTATATTATGGGAGTATCTTCCATTCGTGAATTTGCAGCCCCTCTGATGGTTGGCGTTGTCTGCGGTGCATATTCTTCTGTATGCATTACAGGTGCTCTGTGGCTGGTAATGAAACATTATTACAGAAAACCGGCTGTACAGGCAGTAGCATCAAAGAGTACTGTAGCTTCTGTTAAGAAAGCTGACAGCGATACTCAGAATGCTCAGTCCGGAAAGAAAAATCCGGTCCAGCCTAAAAAGAAAAACCGCAAGAGAGTAGCAGAACGTCTGGCGGCACAGGAAGCAGCGGCAAAAGAAAATGCAGGAGGCGATCGAACAAGGCATAACGGAAGGCC
>CAVBPN010000051.1:0-6756 GCA_963597235.1 bacterium | reverse complement strand
AATTTTAATAAGTAATAACGAAAGAATCCCGGGACAGAAAAATGTCCTGGGATTTTTTGTGCCCAGTAGAATGTTTTATGATATAATTCATTAGGAAACAGTAAGCAGAGAAAGAGGAAAATTATGGAAAAATGGATGGTATATAATAAGAAAGCGGATTTTCAGAAGATTGGCAGTGAATTTGGAATCGATCCTGTGATCGCGAGGCTGATACGAAATCGTGATATACAGGATATGGACGAAATTCGTTCTTATTTATATGGAACACTTGCAGAAATTCCATCTCCATGGAAGATGAAGGATATAGAATGTGCAGTTCAGATCCTTCAGGAAAAAATCACTCAGAAAAAAAGAATCCGGATCATCGGAGATTATGATATAGATGGCGTGACAGCTACCTGCATCTTGTTGAAAGGGCTAAAACGACTTAATGCAAATGTGGATACCTATATTCCGGACAGGGTAAAAGACGGATATGGAATGCATGAGCAGCTGATCGATAAAGCGTTGGAAGATGGAATTGATACGATACTGACCTGTGATAACGGTATTGCAGCTGCGGCCGAAATCGAATACGCAAAAAAAGAAGGACTCACTGTGATTGTTACGGATCATCATGATATTCCTTTTCGTGATACGGAGAATGGAAGAGTTTGGATCATTCCGAAAGCAGATGCAGTAGTGAATCCGAAACAGAATGACTGCCTGTATCCGAATAAAAATATCTGTGGTGCGGTGGTTGCATGGAAACTGGTCTGGGCATTATATGAAAGAGCCGGGATTGACAGTGAGGAGATCTTGGATTTTCTTGAACTGGCGGCGATTGCAACAGTAGGAGATGTCATGGACCTGCAGGGTGAAAACAGAATTATTGTAAAAGAAGGCCTGAAAAAACTTTCTTCGACTTCTTTCGAAGGTCTGAAAGCTCTGTTTCGTGTGAATAATCTGGAAGGCGCAGAGATTACGGCATATCATGTGGGCTTTGTATTAGGACCGTGCATCAATGCAAGTGGACGCCTTGATACGGCAGCAAGATCTCTGAAACTGCTTCTTGCTGAAAATATGGAAGATGCCATGAAACTTGCGGATGATTTGTATGCTCTGAATCAGAGCCGAAAAGCTATGACGGAACAGGGAAAAGAACAGGCAATCCAGAGCATTGAGGAAAATAATCTCAGTGAGGACCGGGTGCTGGTAGTGTATCTTCCGGATTGTCATGAGAGTCTTGCGGGAATCATTGCGGGACGAATCCGTGAAACATATAATAAACCGGTATTTGTATTGACAAAAGGCTCTGACGGAGTAAAAGGGAGCGGACGTTCGATCGAGGCGTATTCCATGTATGAGGAACTGGTGAAATGCAGTGCCCTGCTTACGCAGTTTGGTGGACATCCGATGGCGGCCGGACTTTCAATGGAAGAAAAAAATGTTGAACTTTTTCGCAGACGGCTGAATGATAACTGTACCCTGACAGAGCAGGATATGATTCCGAAGATTATGATCGATGTTCCGATGCCGATTTCCTATCTTTCTAAAAAACTGACAGAACAGCTGAAAGTTTTGGAACCGTTTGGAAAAGGTAATACAAAGCCATTATTCGCACAGAAGAATCTTCGGGCAGTGGGGCTTCGGGTTCTTGGCAGGAACAGAAATGTAGTAAAAATGCTTCTCATGGAAGAAAATGGAATAAAAATGGATGCAGTATATTTTGGTGAGGCACAGGAATTTGTAAATTTCGTACAGGCACATGATACGATTTCTGTTACATATTATCCGGAAATTAATATTTATCAGGGAAGAGAAACACTGCAGGTTGTGGTGCGAAATTATTGCTAATACAGGAGTTAGGGAAATACAGCTGAAAAGGCTGTATTTTTTTCTGTAAGAAAGTATCCAAAAGAAAGATTCAGCCCAGCCTTCTGCGGAGCATTTCGGGATTCATTGCATAATTGATCGCCGTTTCTTTTGTGATACGACCGTTTTTATATAACTCCAAAAGACTCTGATCCATGGAGCGCATCTGCCCCGGACTGGAGGAAATAACTCCATCAATCTGATGAATCTTGTTGTCACGGATCATATTCCGGATAGCAGGAGTGAGGCGCATGATCTCAAAAACAGGAATATTTTTTCCATTGACATCCGGAATCAGCTGCTGGGAAATAACAGCCTGGAGAACCATGGAAAGCTGCATAATGATCTGATGCTGCTGTGATGGTTCAAATACATCTATGATACGATTGAGCGAATTTGCAGCGCCGAGCGTATGCAGGCTGGAAAGTATCAGATGCCCTGTTTCAGCGGCTGTCATAGCTGTCTGGATCGTTTCGTGGTCACGCATTTCACCGAGCAGAATAACATCCGGACTCTGGCGGAGTGTAGCGCGCAGAGAAGTAATGTAATTTTCTGTATCGGTGCAGATTTCTCGCTGGCTTACAATGCAGCGGTCGTGGCGGTGAAGATATTCCAGAGGGTCTTCCAGCGTGATAATATGTCCTTCGCGGGAATGGTTGATCTGGTCGATGATACACGCCATAGTTGTGGATTTGCCGCTTCCGGCAGAACCGGTGACAAGAACCATGCCTTTTGTCAGCTCAGCTACACTCATGACATCTTCAGGAATAGAAAGCTCAGCAGGATCCGGCAGCTGGAATGCAATAACACGGATGACTGCGGCCAGGGAACCACGCTGTTTATAAGCATTGATACGAAAACGTGATAAACCCGGAATAGAAAAAGAAAAGTCGTCATCACCGGTAGTATGCAGTCGAGAGATATCCCGGTTATTTGCCATCTGATAAATTGTTTCAATAGTTTCATTAGTCTGTTCCGGCATCAGACGGTCGCCGTAGGTGGAAAGATGTCCATCTGCTTTTATAGAAAGTGGACGGCCTGCAATGATAAAAATGTCCGAAGCATGTTGTTCAGCTGCTTTGGAGAGAAACTCCAGAGTTTGCTCTTGGTTCATGATTTGCCTCCTTTATAAACAGACTGGCTGGTGTCCGGAGTCCAGGAAGCCGTGGCGTCTGTTTTCCATTGTAATATTTGTATCAGAGAATCATCGGATTTCTCAGGGTATAAAACCTTCAGGCAGACAGCGAGCTGCTGAGTGTCAGAGAGGGATTCGGTGAAAAGTAATGTCTGTTTTTTTACGTCAAAGGTAAGTTCTGAATGATCCTTACAAAATTGTTCGATAAGAGTAAAATAATTTTCCTGATCTGTGGCTTTCTGATAAGCATCTGTAAGTTCCGGCTGAATTTCATTGATAACTGTGGAAGCCTGACTGCAGGCATTGTAATAATCCTCTGTCTGCTGCATGGAATTTTGCGCTGCATTTAATTCTGAACGGGAACTTCCGAGTGTCAGCAGAGAAAGAACTGCCAGGCAAAGCACGGAAAATATCAGAAACAGAGAAGGAATTCCGGTTGCAGTAAAAAAACTGTGGCGTTGTTTCATGAGATTGCCTCCTCTGAAGTATTGACAACAGGAAACGCCAGGTTAATCGTATAAATCTGGGTATGATCCGGATAACGATAGAAAGTCAGGGTTCCCTGTCTGGAAAGTGTCTCTTCGTTTAAAGCGAGTTCCATTTCATAGGATGCCTGTGAAGCAGAACAAAGGTTCCAGGTCTTATCATAATACCATTCAATGATATTACTCTGAATATTTCCTTCAGGAAGCAGTGAGACAAAGTTTTCGGCAGTTCCGTCGCTTCCTTCCAGAATTTCACAGACAGAAGTTGTGAGCATCTGGATCTGACGCCATTCCTGTGCCTGCGTATGATTCATTTTTGCAGCAGCAAAAATACGGATACAGGCAGTGCTGGAAAGTGCCAGAAAAAGCAGGGCGAAAATCATTTCCATCAGGAAAAGACCTGTTTTTGAATGTGAAGCTGTTTTTTTCATGATGCCTCCTCGGAAACAGAATTTTGATGGAGATAAAAAGTTTCTTCATTTCCTTCAGAATCTTTTAATTCAAGATAATAAAAACCAGGACTGCTTTCCGTAACCTGAAAATCCGAAAGTTCCGCAATCGTCGTTCCGGCAGATGCATTGGCTGCGGAATTATTTTGAGTAAAAAGCTCTTTCAGATTTCCCTGATCAAGATAGATATAGGTGGTATATTCCTGATCGTTCAGTGTATCATGAAAGCACAGGGCAGGAAGACCATCCAGAGTACTGTTGAAAACTCCGCCTTCTGTATCATGCTGCCTGAATTTTGTTGTGATATAGGATACTGCAGTTCCAAGAGTCGTTTCGGCGTTTGTGTTTTTTACAGTCTGCTGATAAATGCGGGCGGAAAACAGAAGCATGAGCAGAAGAAAAAGAGTAAAAATTCCAAAAAGCATGAGGGAAGCCAGTTCAGCAACCGGATGTCTGGAAAAATGTTCCTTTTTCATTTTGCAGCCCCCTTTCCATGACCGGTTGTATCGGACAGCAGGATCACACTTATATATGGAAGCAGGTTTGAGCCGTTTGGTGTATATTCAACGACAAAACGAGAATGGTCATAAGTTATATGATAATCATTCAAAAGCTGTTCCAGGCTTTCCGGGTATTGTCCGTTCAGGGCATAAGAGCGGATTGCACCGTTCTCGAGGGCATGTTCAAGAGCCTGTTGTTCTTTATGAAGCGTTTCCTCTGATGCAAAATTGACGCTGACCAGAAAAATAGCACTGATCAAAATCAGAAAACAGAGGGGCAGGAGCAGACTGAGCTTACGTAAAAAAATTTTTCTGTGACTGTCAAAGAGTTCCATTTATAGGTCACCTCACAATGCAATATCAGAGAGAATACCCAGAAGCGGCATCATAACAGAAAGCAGAACAAGGCCGACAAGCAGGGACAGTATGATTACAATTGTTGGTTCAACAACGGCAATTGCTTCTGAAATCCGCTCGACTGCTTTTTCTCGATATTTTACAGAAAGCTGTGAAAGGGCTTCGTCAGCAGAACCGGACTGAAAACCAACGGAAATGAGTCTTCCCTCCATACCGGTAAATAATTTTGACTCTGTCAGTGCCTGATAAAAAGGTGTTCCTTCTTCAAGTAAATGGCCTGTTTCTTGCAGACGGTTCAGAATCAGCGGATGAGAAACCATTTCTGTAGAAAGTTCCAGACTTGTATCAGGAGACAGCCCACTTTTCAGTCCAAGAGAGAGCCCCTGTGCCAGACGGCCGTAGTCAGAAGCAAGAGGGATATCACGAAAGACAGGTAAGTGGTAAGCCGCATTTTTCAGATACTGATGTCCTTTTTCACTCAGACTGAGAAAAAGAATCATGCCGATCAGCAGGACGACCAGTACCAGAAAAATACCAGAACAATTACTGAGGACAGTACCGGCATTCAGAAGTCCGAGGGAGAGGGCATTCATTTCCATTCCCATCTGCTGAAATACCTGCTGAAATACAGGAAGTACTTTAACAAGAAGGACAACGATGACGACACCCATCATACCAAGCATGATCAGCGGATAGGTGACGGCACTGCGTATCTGGTCAGAAATTTCGTGTTCCTGTTCATAATGTACAGACAGACTGCTCAGGATTTCATCAAGGCATCCTGTCTCTTCTCCGGTCTTTATATAGGAAACAGAAGAACGGGGAAATCTGCCGGAAGCTTCCATTGCTTTTGTCAGACTGCCTGTTTCTTCCATAGAAGTAAGCAGGGCAGTGATGATCTCACGGTCAGTGTCGGTCTGACTTTCTTCCTGAAGAATCATCAGACCTTCTGTTACAGAAATGCCGGAATGGATCAGCATTCCCAGCTGCCCGAAAAAGTTGCTGAGTTCCCGGGCTGTTAATGTGTATTTCATAAAAATCTCCTTTTGCCATTAACGTGTGAATTGTACAGTATAATTGCTCTCGTCTCCGATATATTCCTGGATGGCCTCTTTGTCATCGGTGTTGGAATCAAAAGTAGGATCCATCAGCGTCCAGGTATCTCCGTTAAAAGAAACTGCCTGGTTGACCCAGCCCTTGGAACGGATATAAACATCGATCCAGGCATGCTTGATATCTCCGGCATAACCAATCTGAAGTTTACACGGAATATCACAGCTTCGAAGCATGGCAGCTGTAAGAGCTGCATAATCAAAGCAGATACCGGTTCCTGTTTCAAGAGTTTCATCAATATCCGGAAGGTATCCGGTGGTGACTGTGTCTGCCTTTTCATAATCGTAAGTCAGATTTGATACAACATAATCATAAATCTGCTGTAAGGCATCTACATCAACCGTATTCTCGCTGATCATGGAGAGAGCCAGCTTACTGGCCTTACTGTCCGGCGAAAAATTTACATACTGATTTGGATAGAGGAACGGCAGAAAATCATTTTCAAGCTGTATGGTTACGGTTTCGCTGTAAAGAGCTGCATACTGATCGCCCTGAACCTGCTGGTAACCAGTGATCGTGTAATCACCGTTTCCTTCGGTGAAAGTGATGACGGCCTGTTCTCCAGGTTCAATAAAATAGGAATAAAGTATACCGGAAGGCGTAACAATCTGCAGGCTGCATGTCAGGTCAGAGGAATCAGACTGTGCAACAAAATATCCCTGACTCTTATTGGATATATCGAGAGTCAGAGGAGATGAGCCAAGAGTATCTTTTCCGGAAACTTCGGGGACAAGAACCTGAAGCGGGGAATAGACAGGAGTCTCGTCTGATTTCCGGGAGGCAGAAGAACTGCCACATCCTGAAACAGATACCAGAAAAGCTGACAGACACAATATTATGGCAAGGAGTCGGAAGTGAAAGAA
>CAVBPN010000050.1:470-2423 GCA_963597235.1 bacterium | reverse complement strand
GAATAGTCGGGGGGGTAATATATCAATATCCGTTAATTCCATAGCGGGAATAAACTTTAGGAGGATATGATATGAAAAAGGATTTGAAGACACTCAACAGATCCCTGGCTCTTGCAATCGCAGCAGCTATGACCATGACATCTGCTCCGGCAGTTGCATACGCAGCAGACGTAGACCTTGCAGATGTTGATGTTACAGTGGATGAAGAAGCTGCAGTTGAAGTCGAAGAGTCAACCCAGGAAACCGAAGACGTAGAAGTACAGGCAGAAGAGAATGGAGATGCCGCAGCTGTAGCTGCTGATGAAGAAACAGCAGATGCAGAAGATCTCTTCTCAGACGATGTAGAAGTATCTGACGATGCTGCAGCAGAAGTTGGTGTACCTGGCACACCGGCAAAAGTAACAGGTCTCATGATCGTAAACGAAGATGCAGATGGCAAAAAAATCTCACCGGAACTGAGATGGAATGCTGACTCAAATACTTATAAGTATGAGTTTTCTGTGACAGACGCTGACGGTGTAGAGTACGCACACTATATGAAAGATGAAAAAACTCTTGAATATAGTTATACCCATACTGACAGTAAATTACCTTCTTATGTTGTTTCCAATCTGGAAGGCATGACAGGATACAAGCAGGGGGCAGATGGTGCATATGAATAAGCATATGCGGATGCTGAAAAGACTAAAATTCTGACATCTATGAACACAGCAGGTAAGACCTATTCTATTAGAGTGCGTGCTGTATACTATTACGAAGGCAAAGAAACAGCAGGCGAATGGTCTGATCCGGTTTCTTACACTGAAACAGCCACAAAAGCTCCGATTCAGATTTCCAACCTGAGATTTTCATCTGAAGATGAAAACAATTATTATTTTGCATTTGACGGAAACCTGACTGCAGGATATGTCGAAGCACAGATCAGTACAGATAAAGATTTTGATGATATTTGGTATTACAGATACCTTTGGAATGATGAGGAGCAAAAGACAATCAGCATTTCAAAATCTGATCTTGAAAGCGGAAAGACGTATTATATCCGTGCATATAACTATGTAGATGGCGAGTACATCAAAGATGCAAACGGAAATATTGTTTACTCCAATACAGCAACGTTTACTTACACTGCTCCGAAGGCAGATGAACTGAAAGTCATTACCGGACTTACAAATTACAAGACTAATATCAATGGATTCTATTTCCGCTTTGATCCGACTCTTGATACAGAGAACGATGATTATGAACTTCAGTATGCAAAAGACGCTGAATTTAAAAATATCGTTGGTTCCAAAGAAAACAGCAGTATCATCTATGCATCTGAACTCGAGACAGATGTTAATTATTATGTAAGAGCCATTACTTATCGTATTGAGAATGGCGAGACAAAATATGCAAAATCTGCTTCCAATACTGTAACAATCAAGAAAGCAAAATATCCATCTATCACAAAACTTGCTGTTACAGAGAAAGACTCCAGTGGATATACCTTCAAATATGATGGTTCCCTGAATTCTTACAGAAGTGGTGCAGAAGTATGGCTTTCCACAGATCCTTCTTTTAAAAATGACGGATCTTCTACAAGAACATTCCATGTTGGTGGCAGCTATTACGATGATGACGAAGATGATTATGTTGCATCCGATAATACATTTACAATTGCCGCATCTGAGATGGATCCTGGAAAGACCTATTATGTAAAAGCAAGAGCTTACAGCTATGACAGTGCACTTACCGACGATACAAAAGCAGACGAAGCATGGTATGGCAGCTTTACCAATACAGTTTCTGTTAAACCGGCTGTATCCAAAGTCTATGTATCAGCAGCTGTAACAGGCACAACGATTGCGCTGAAAGCAGAACCGGTTAATGATAATACTTATGTTACCGGTTATCAGTTCCAGAAGAAATCCGGAAAGAAATACAAAAACCTGACAAAGAACACAGATGGTGCAT
>CAVBPN010000050.1:0-460 GCA_963597235.1 bacterium | reverse complement strand
ACTTATACTTATCGTGTACGTGCTTATTATGTAAATGAAAAAACAGGTGCAACAACTTACGGCTCCTGGAAAACATATACAACAGTTACCTGGGGTGGAAACCTGAATCTTAAAGCATCCGCAAAGAGTAAAAATTCTGTAAAACTTACATGGAACAAGATCAAAGGTGCAACAGGCTATGAAGTATATCGTGCAGTGACTGAGTCTGCTTATACTCAGGACAGTGCTGATACAGGAACTAACGCTTATACAAAATGGCAGCTTGTGAAGACAATCAAGAAATCTTCTACAAAGAGCTATACAGTTAAGAAACTCGCAGCAGGAACTAATTACAGTTTCAGAGTAAGAGCTTATAAAGTTGTTAAAAATAAGAAGTATTATATCGATGGATATGCATATACATCACTTGACTTTGAACTGAGAAATATTACAGAGAAACAGCTGACAAATGGTACTGTGA
>CAVBPN010000049.1:0-3606 GCA_963597235.1 bacterium | reverse complement strand
ATCTTGATGAGATTGTTACAGATATTCCCGCTATTCATGAAAAAATTTCCGAGTATCTCAGTGAATTCCAACCGGATAAACTGGAAATACTGAAATTATATCAGGATAAACTGCTTCCATTATATAAGCTTTACAGTCTGGAAGGTGCCATCGATGAAGTGTGCCGTGAAAAGATCTGGCTCAAAAGCGGTGGTTTTCTCGTTATCCAGCAGACGGAAGCTTTTGTCTCAATCGATGTAAACAGTGGAAAATATACCGGGAAGAAGAAAGCAGAGGAGACTTACCGCAAGATCAATCTGGAAGCAGCTGCCGAGATTGCATGTCAGATACGATTGCGCAATCTTTCCGGAATCATTCTGATTGATTTTATCAATATGCAGAATCCGGAGCATCAGGATGAGCTTTTTCATGTTCTTCAGAAACATTTACGAAAAGATCCAGTCAAGTGCAAGGCAGTCGATATCACACCGCTTCATATTCTCGAGATGACACGTCAGAAAGTGCGTCGGCCGTTGATTGAAGATCTGAAATTATTAAAAGAATGCTAAGCCAACAGCCACAGCTATAAAGCTTAACGCATTCTTAATAATTATTATGTTGACTTTTCGTTATGCAGGAGCTTATAATGTGGGAGTCAAAAAGATTATTAAAAATATTTTAAATGCAAAGGCAGGTGAACAGAATGGATAATTGTGATTCTCACGGGCGAAGTTGTTACACAGGACAAAAGAGCATAATAGAATGTGAGATCACAGATCACATTCTGTTTTAATCTGTCTATTTTTATAGATTCCTGATTTTAGATTTTTAATTCTGACTTTCTGATTTCAGGATTTTATTTCTATGGATTTCTATTCAGATTCTCTTTTATCCTGTTTACAATCCCCTGAACGCAATTGCTAACCAATCATTTGACATGTTTTTTAACAGGGCATGCCTTCTTTTTGCGTGCGAAAAATACAAAAGAACAGGAGGAACACAGAATGGAAAAAAGAGTACAGGACTACACAAATGAAATTCTGGATGTTGTAAGAAGCAATGCTTCACCGGCAGTTCTGTGTAAACGTCTTCAGGACTTTCATGAAAATGACCTTGCAGACGTACTGGAGAAACTGTCTGCCGCAGAACGCTGTAAACTCTACCGAATCCTGGATATGGATACGCTTTCCGATATCTTTGAATATACCGAAGAAGAGGATGTTGTAAAATATCTGGAAGAAATGAATGTCCGAAAAGCTGCTGCCATTTTATCAAAAATGGAAACAAACGTATTGTCTGATGTTTTACAGCAATTTGACCGGTCAAAAAGAAAAATCTTTATTGAATTACTGGATGATGAGGTTCGTCACGACATCGAAATGATTACTTCCTTTGATGAAGATGAGATTGGTAGCCGAATGACGACAAACTGTATTGTCATTCACGAAAATCTTACTGTCAAAGAAGCGATGAATGAACTGGTTTCCCAGGCAGCCCGTAACGATAATATCTCCACGATTTTTGTCATTACTGCATCAGAGGAATTCTACGGAGCCATTGATCTGAAAGATCTGATCATTGCTCGTCAGGATCATCCACTGGAAGAACTTGTCGTTACTTCCTATCCGTATGTATACGGTACGGATCTGATTGACGAGTGCATCGAAGATCTGAAGGATTACTCCGAAGATTCCATACCAGTCCTGGATAACGATAACCGTCTCCTTGGTGTCATCACATCTGCCAATATCGTAGATCTTGTCGATGATGAAATGGGAGAGGATTACGCAAAGCTGGCCGGTCTGACAGCAGAAGAGGATCTCCGTGAACCACTGAAAGAAAGTATGAAAAAAAGAATGCCATGGCTGATCATCCTTCTTGGTCTCGGTATGATTGTATCTTCTGTCGTAGGCATTTTTGAAAAAGTTGTCACAAACCTTCCGATCATCATGTGTTTCCAGTCACTGATCCTGGATATGGCCGGAAATGTCGGAACACAGTCCCTCGCTGTTACTATCCGTGTTCTGATGGACGAATCTCTGACCGGAAAACAGAAAGTGGAACTGGTATTAAAAGAAATGAAGATCGGATTCTGCAACGGCGGACTGCTTGGTCTGCTGTCCTTTGCACTGATCGGACTATATATTTACATTGTAAAGGGCAAAACATTTGTATTTGCATATGCAATATCTGGATGTATCGGACTTTCCCTGCTCCTTGCCATGCTGATTTCCAGTGCGGTAGGCACATGCATCCCGTTATTTTTCAAAAAAATCCATATCGATCCGGCAGTTGCATCCGGTCCGCTGATCACAACCGTCAACGACCTGGTAGCTGTTGTTTCTTATTATGGATTAAGCTGGATTTTCCTGATCGAAGTTCTTCATCTTGCAGGATGATGATCTTTCACTTATAATTCTTCTCTCAGTTTTACAGCAGTAGCCGCCTGACGCCGTCTGGCGTCGTCTAAGGCCGCATAATGCTTCTTGGTAGTATTGACGTCCTTATGCCCAAGGACGTCCGCTACAAGGTAAATATCGCCCGTTTCCTGGTATAATGCCGTACCATAAGTACTGCGCAGTTTATGAGGCGTAATTTTCTTTGTGGTCGTAATCTGTCTTGAATACTTCTTTACCATATTCTCGACTGCCTGTACGCCCATACGTTTACGCTGAGCAGAGTAGAAGAGAGCGTGTTCATGTCCTGCAAGAGGAGTGATTCCCTCACGAACCTCCAGATAACGTTTAAGTGCTTTTTCTACTTCAGGACCGAAATATACAACCATTTCATTTCCACCTTTTCGGGTAACTTTAATTCCGTTATTTTTAAAATCCACGTCTTCAATATCCAGGCCTACACATTCCGAAACACGAATTCCGGTTCCAAGAAGCAATGTAACGATTGCAAGATCACGTTCCTTTGTTTTTTCATAGAACACACGTTTCTGACCGGTAAGTGTGTCGCCACAGTGTTCTATATAGTCCAGAAGCATGGCGACTTCATCGGTATCCAGACGAATGATGCTTTTTTCGTGGATTTTCGGCACATCAATAAGAACGGTAGGATTCGTCTTGATCATTTCACGTTTATAATAATACGCATAAAAACTTCGTAAAGCGGAAATTTTTCGTTTCAAACCACGGGCACCGTTTGTTTCCGTTTTATCACCGGACTGATACAATTTCAGATATTCCTGATATTCCTCAAGATCAACAGCCTTGATCTGATCCAGGACATCAACCGTGAAGTCGGTCATTGCGTGATCCTTGAATGCAGGATTTTCATCCAGAAGAAACTGGAAAAAAATTCGAATATCATACGCATAAGAAATTCTTGTTTTCGCAGTCGTCGTTGTATCAATTGCCCGAAAATAATCTTTGCAGAATGGAGGCAGAGTTGCCAGAACCTGACGAAGCTTCAACGTATTTTCCATATCTGTGTGTTCACGATAAGTTGTTTTTTTGTCGTTCATAAAATAAAATTCCTTTTCAAATATAAGAATTTAAAGAATCATAATAAACCCTAAAAGACCACCAGAAGGTTTAAATCTGTCTATCTGGGAAAGAGTCCTTCTCATCTATATGAAAAACTCGGGTTTGTCGTATAGATATAGATAACTCTTTCAAG
>CAVBPN010000048.1:0-8792 GCA_963597235.1 bacterium | reverse complement strand
ATATAATCATATAGCAATCATTAAATTTAAATAGAAATAGGTTTTTATTTCAGTTTCTTTCCAAGCAAATATGCATCTTTCACATACTTACTTCTCTTCGTCATCTCCGGGCTGCCGCATCCGTAGCCCAGGATCATTCCCTGATCTTTAAAGCCGCAATAACGCACCAGTGTTTTGTAATGTGCTTCCAGTGCCTCAAATGTCCAGTCGTCTGCATTCCATGCCACGGTGAGAAGTGCGGATTTCATATGTTTTGCATGCAGACTGCTGTTGTAGGCGCAGAATCTGTCTACAACGCTCTTAAGCTGTGCTGATATTTGGACTTCCCTGTAAAATTTTACCGCATTGCTGATCAGGTTCACAAAAATCTCCTGAACTTTCGTGACATCACACATAATATGCTGATGCTCCACCTGCACTTCATGTGTATAAAGAATTTCCTTCTTTTTCGCCTCCATCTCGAATACTCCGCTGACCTTTTCCAGAACACCCGAAACCAACGCATAGCTTTCATCCAGTTCTACTTTACCACTCTCAATACGTGCCATCCCTCTGAATTGCAAGAGATTTTCTACACTTGGAAAAAGTTCGACAGAAATCGACACCGGTTGGCATTTTTATACTATCTGATATTCACTGATTCTATTTTCTGTCATTCAGTACTTTTTGAATCGTATTCATCAGCAGCTCCACGCTGAGCGGCTTCGCAATATGCTCATTCATACCGGAAATACGGCTGTTAATAATGTCCTCCGCGAATGTATTTGCACTCATGGCAATGATTGGTATGTTGCCGGCATCCGGTCTTTTCATTGCCCGGATCTTCCGGGTTGCATCCCAGCCATTCATATTTGGCATCATAATATCCATAAGGATCACATCAAAATATCCCGGCGGCATTTCTTCGAATTTCTTTACAGCGTCCAATCCGTCCGAAACACCTTCTGTACTGATTCCATGGTCTTCCAGAATAAATTTCGTTATCTCCATATTCAGCTCATTGTCTTCCGCTACTAGAGCACGCAATCCATCCAGGCTAACTTCTTCGTGACTCTCTTTTTTTATACTCTCCGGAACCTTTCCGATTTTTAATGGGACGGTCATGACAACCTCTGTTCCACGACCTTTTTCACTGCTTATTTCAATCGTTCCTCCCAGTCTGTCCGCAATCTTCTTTGCGATTGTAAGTCCCAGGCCGCTTCCCTCATATTTAGCCCTGCTACTTTTACTTTCCTGAGAAAACATATCAAATGCATGACCGATAAACTTCTGACTCATACCAATTCCGGTATCTGCACATCCAAATTCATATACTACATTCGTATGATCTGAAGATTTCTCCGTGCACCACACAGATACACTGCCTCCCGGATTCGTGAATTTTACGGCATTATCTGCAACTATGGTCAGCATCCTTTCCAGATAAACCGTATTTCCAGCCAGATAGATATCTCTCAGATCCGATTTTTCCCAGTCTACTACATAGGCAATTTTCTTACTCTCCGCCTGCATCTGCTTACCGGTATTTGTCCTGTTTAACAGTTCTGCAAGATTAAAATTCACTTCCTGTTCAACAGTATCTCCGGATTCCAGTTTATTCATATCCAGAATGTCATTCACAAGAGAGAGCAGATGCCTGGATGACTCCATAACTTTCTCTCTGCAATTCTTCTGCATCTCCAAATCCTCCGGATAACGGTTAGCCACCTCGATCATACCCATAATTCCATTTAACGGTGTCCGGATATCGTGGCTCATATTTGACAAAAACTTCGTCTTAAGTGCAGCCTCTTTCTTCGCCTCTGCTACCTGGTCTAAAAGAATCTGTTCCCGTTTCTTTGAATCGCTGATGCTTCGGATCACACAGATCACATGTGTCAGACGTCCCTCTGCATCTCGTTTCTTTTCAATAAAACGAAGTTTATGCCAGTTTCCGTCCTTCATTTTATATTCCATTGCGATCGTCTCTTCATCTTTCATCCGGTCCGGCAACGTACTTATATCAGTAAATTTAAAAAATGCCTCCTGATACTCTTTCGCTACAAACTGACGGCAGGTTTTCTTATTTCCCTCAGACAAGACACCCGCATTTTCAAACTTCAGGTGTTCTTTATCTTTGTTAGATATTTCTTCAAACCAGTCCTCCTGGATGTCAATTCTCGAAATGTACTGATATGATTTAGCAATCGCAGAGATAATCTCATTGCTCAGTCTTGCCTCATTTAAAGCATTCTGCAGTTTCTCCTGGGTTGCTCTTTCTTTATAAAGAATACTGTCTATATTCCGGTATCCTAAAAAAATATCGAATCTCTCATCCGTAACATTTCCCCGGACCGCATATGCTTCATAATAGCTGTCGTTTCCTTCTTTTGAAATACTATGGTAATGGTAGGTGATTCTTTCCTCACCCATAAGCCTTTTTTTCAGATTCTTGCAGGCATGCCACTCCCAAAACTCTTTTTGTTCTTCTTCCGGTATAAACGAATCCATATATTGTCTGGTAAATTCATCAAAATCTGCGAACAGACATGACCGGTCCGGTACAATCTCACTGGCATTTGTATTTTTTGACAGCTGCAGAATTTCATATTTCCCCGAGTTCAGTTCTATACGATATATCGAAACATATTCCGGCATTAATTTGTCTAAAACATATCTTTGTTTTTCCTGCTGGTTCATATCCGCTACTCACGATCCTCTCTGTCTGTTCTTGATGCTTTTTCTCCTCATACATAGCCTTATCTGCCAGTTCATAGGCATCTTCAAAGGAGCGTATATCATCCTCAATCGTTGCTATACCAAAAGAGACACTCAGCTGAAGCTTCTCATCACTCCTGATCCGGAGTTTCTCCTTCATTTCTGCACCAAGAGCCTCTGCTTCATTTACGGTATACTTTGTACACAAAATCAGAAACTCATCGCCGCCAACTCGCATGGCAACACAGTTTTCCGGCACACTCTCTTTAATGATGATCGCTACTCGCTGTAACAGCAGATCTCCGTATTCATGTCCCAGTGTATCATTCGTACGTTTCAGATAGTTGCAGTCTGCCATGATCAGCGTAACCGGATAGTCTCCGGAGCGTACGAATTTCTTACTTCAGGATTCCATATAATTTCGATTATATAATCCGATCAGTTTATCCTTAAAGGAAAGTTCTTCTACCTGTTTCATCGCACTGATGCCTTAAGCACTTCCAGTTCCATGCGATCCACATGCAAAAGGAACGTTGAAGAATAACCTGTACTGATCGCATCAATACTACGCAGCTGTTTTTCCATTTTATTGATATTATTCTTATCAAAATATCTCTGAATGGACAGAATCAGAAGACACATAATGAGATAAACCATAAATCCGACCACAATAAAATTAGAGCGGTTTGAGAACACCTCACTTGACGGATAGGCTACATATACCCAGTAATTTTCATAAACACGCCGCAATCCGTACCAGTTCGTATCATCAAATTTAAAACAGGTACTGTTCCATTCTTCAGATAATCATCTTTTTCATCCCATGAGATTTCAATAAACTCCGGTTCGTATCCGGCTCTTTCACATGCTTCAACCGCAATTTCTTCATCAATTCCGGTATAATCGCCATTTTCATCTTTATAAAAAAACGGCTTTAATATATCAACACCTATCTTAATTTCTGTTTTTCAGACTGTGCAACTGTCTCGCCTTTGTCTGGCTGCTGACACGCACATAAAGTACAGGCAATCACAGTAATCAGAACCAAAGCAGATATACGCTTGCGCATTTTTGAATTCATTTATCCGCCCCTAAAAATATCCTGATTTATCTTTTTATTATAGCATATTCACGGCTTTATCCGATACAATTTTATGTGGTTTAACAACATCTTTACAAAAGATATTTTTATACGCAGAAAACAATTTTCTATAAAGCGAAAAAGCACCTGAGATTTCTCCCAGATGCCTTCTGATTTTCTAACATATATTTATTTTCTTTTCCAGTTTGCAAAAATATCCGAGGATTCTTTCAGAAAATCATAGCAGATCTGGCAGGTATTGAATGCAGTACGGATGGTTCCTTCTGCATCTTTTACCACAATCACTTCCATCTCTGTTCCATCCACTTCGATTGGATAAAACGTTGCATCTTCGGATAGATCATCCACTTTAATGATCAGACTGTCTCCTTTTTCTATTTTTGTCGTTTCCTTTTCGTCTTCTTTGTCATCGGTTGCTTTTGTTTCTTTTTCCTTCGATTTACTATCTGTTGTTTTTGCTGTATTTTTCTCTGTCGCACTTGCTTTACCAGAAGAAGCAGCCATTACATTTACGGTATTCCCGTATCCTGTTGCTATTGTCATGAACATAGCTGACATTGCTGCTGTTATCATAAATTTTTTCATCATTTTCTCCTCAACTTTCTACATAAATCTTTCCTGTGATCATTCCCATCCAGCATGTATAGGTGTAAGTTCCTGCTTTTTCCGGTGTGAATTCGATCACATTTTCGCCTTCATCAAAAGCATACTCTATTCCAAGCTCCTGCTGAATAATTTTATAATTGCACCCGTTGATGCTTCCATCCGGAGCCTCGACTGTCCATTTTACCGGCTCTCCGGCTTTGACTGTGATGTCCGGATAACTCCTGCCTGCCTGCAAAGTACTGGTGATGTACTGTGTTTCGTCTGTGTTTTCGTTCTCGTCTTCTGACGATGTAGTCGTATCTGCTGCAGTTGTTGTCTCAGATATTTTGTTTATGTCATTATTATCGGCATCTGTGTTTGTATCCGTATTTTCTGCCAGAAATGCAACTGTCGCCCTGCCATTCAGTCCAGACAGCGTACCGCCCTGTGCCATCATAGAAAGCCCCATGACCACCACCAGGATTGCCCCAACTTTCAGAACCTGTCTTGTAAATCGTTTTCCAAGCACAGATACCGCAGAACCAAATCCCAACATCAACGGTACCGTTCCCAGACTAAAACAGAACATGGACAATGCTCCTGCCAGTGGGCTTCCGGAAGCCAGCGCAACGACCTGCATGGACTGCAGTGGGCCGCATGGCATAAAGCCGTTGCAGAGTCCGACAAAGAATGGCATTCTGGGCTTTCTGCCTGATTTGAGCTTTACATTTTTGCCGAACTTCGGAATATGAATTCTCAGTTTTCGAAGCCTTGGAAAAATTCCAAGCATATTTACACCCATGACTACCATGATGATTCCTGCCAATAACTTGAGCATTCCCTGAAAAAACGTGGATGTCTGTAAACTGCTTCCAATTCCCGCCAACGTGCCGATTCCGCCAAGTACACCGCCGATCACTGTGTATGATATCACACGTCCGATGTTATATTCCAGTGTATTTCGGAACATCGCCCGGGAGACTTCAGCGGATGTATCTTTCTGCAATGTCTGAGATAAATTGATGCCACCGCACATGGCAATGCAATGAATGGAAGTAATCAGTCCGATCACAAACAGCATTCCGTATCCCATCTCATCGTCTGCCAAAGAATTCGGTGCAAGCCGGTTCAGAATCCCAAATCGCTGCAACAGAAAAAACACCACCCCAATAATTGCAATTTCCCGCACAGCCTTCTGTATATTCTTCTTTTTTGACGCATCCTGCGTGGATGTCTCGTAACCGAGATTATTTATGGTGGCTATGATCTGCTCCAAAGAAATCTTTGCCGAATCATAGGAAAATTCTGCCGTGCCAGTTTCATAGCTGACCGAAACTTCTGTAATGCCACTGCATTTATTCAGTGTAGCTGCAATTCTGGTCTGGCAATTGATACAGGTCATTCCACTGATATATAATTTCTCACGTTTCATGCTTTGCTTCCTTTCTGCGTGAATCCCACAAATAAAAAACTGTTACAATAGATCTTACTTCTACTGTAACAGTCTCGTTTAACATATTTTTATGATAGGTTTATTGTAATAATTGTTGTTTTCTCTGTCAATATTTTTGAAACGCATTTCACAGAATCTTCATTTTTATGAGTAACAAAGCTATTCTGCTTTTATTGCCCAACGCATCTTTGTAGAACGGGCGCGACCGTTCTGGGCGCATTCCTGGGCGGATGGTCGGATGACATCTTTTGCATAGTCAGAATAGATTTCTGCTTTGTATCCGGCCTTGAAGGCTTTTTTAACCAGTTTATCCTCGCCGGAGTGGAAGGTCAGGATTGCCACACGTCCGCCCGGTTTTAAAGCATCCGGAAGTTTTTCCATGAATTCATAGAGAACTTCAAACTCACGGTTCACATCAATACGCAGTGCCTGGAAAACTCGCTGACAGGTCTTGCGGACGGTATCTTTCTTCTCTTTTTCCGGAAGGAAGTCCAGAGTTTTTTCTATAATCTCACGTAATTTCGTGGTGGTATCCACCCGGTTTCCCTTACGGATCTCATCGGTGATCGCTTTTGCAATTTCCTCACAGTATGGCTCATCGGAATTCTCATACAGCATTCCGGCCAGCTCGTCACGGCTGATCTTGTCCAGTCTCTCGGCCGCACTGATTCCTTTTTCCTGATTCAGGCGAAGATCCAGCGGTCCGTCTGCACGGAAGGAAAATCCACGTTCCGGATTATCGATCTGCATGGAAGAAACGCCAAGATCTGCAAGGATAAAATCAAATCCTCCTACTTCTTTCGCAATCTCATCAATCGTGCAGAAATTCTGAAGTTTCACTGTCAGGATATCCTCACCGAAGCCCTGATCTGCAAGACGCTTGCGGGTCTTTGCTGATTCTTCCGGATCTACGTCCGTTGCGTACATGTGACCTTCCCCGTGCAGGCACTCCATCATCGCCTTTGTATGACCACCATATCCAAGCGTCGCATCAAATCCGGTCTCGCCCGGCTGAATCTTGAGGAAATCAAGGATTTCATTTACCATGATCGAAATATGCATTCCTGCGGGCGTATTTCCCTTGCTGATGACATGCTCGATCGTGTCCTTATATTTCTCCGGATTCAGTTCTTTATATTTCTCCTCGAATTTACGAGGGTATTTTCCTTTATATCGTACTCGTCGTTTGTGTGGTGTCTGTGTTTCCTGTTCCATTTCGTTCTCCCTGTTTCTGTATTTTTATAAAATCTTCTTTATAAATTCTTCTACTATATCCAGTGCAACCTCGCTCATAAAGCCGCCCCATCCATGACCTGCATTCTTAAGCTTAATAAATTCCACTTCCTTATCCATCCGTTTCAAAGCTTCATATAAAATGCAGGACTGATTAAACGGAACCAGCGGGTCACTTCCGCCATGCATGATAAGGATCGGCGGTGTTTTTCGATTGCGGTGCAGATGTACTACCGGATTTGCCGGGTAAGCATCCTCCGGATGATCATGAAGTGATTTTCCCCCAATCAGTACACCCGACGGACTGTCTGCCGAATCATGATCGATCGCAGTCGGATACTGTGATGCCGCCATAAGGTCAGTAGGTCCGAACCAGTCTATGATACAATCTACTTCTGTCGTCTGCGGATACTTTTCCGGAAGATACTCTGCATCTCCGGTGATTCCTGCCATCAATGCCGTGTGCGCTCCACTGGAATCGCCCCAGAGAGCAATTTTACTCACGTCAATTCCATAATGTGCTCCATTCATCCGAAGGAAACGAATAGCTGCTTTTGTATCTATTACCTGAGCCGGAAACGGTGCCAGTTCACTTTCTCTGTACTCCACGATTGCCACCGCATATCCTCTTTCGCACATCCTAACCAGCGTTGGAAGACTCTGAAACAGTTTCTGCTTATGCCAGGAAGATCCCTGTACATAGACGATCAACGGCCATTTCAGATCCTGCCCGTAAACCAGCGGTGTCATGATCTGAAGGTGCAGTTTCTTTCCGCTGTGCTCTGCATATTCGACATCCGGATAAAGTTCTGTACAATATCCGAAGGTGTCCTCTGCTTCTATTTCTTTCGCTCCCTCCGGAAGTTCCTCACTTTCCGGAAATCGCATTTTTTCCATTGGGGACAGTATTTTTTTCACGATTTTCCTCCCGTATATCTATACTTCTTGCAAGTTATTTTATGTTTTCATTTCATAATTTTAAGAAAACACTCTATAAATTATCATACCATGTCGTCCTGTTCCTCTCAACTATAAATCTGTCTGCTGCCAGCAGTTCAAACTGTCCCTTTATTTTTTCTATAAATTGCATCTTTATTCATGTACAGTTCTGTTGTAAAGTATATCCAATCAAAAACATAGTTAAAAGGAAGGTTAAGTAATCAATCGTTCTTACCTTCCGGGAAAGGAAACTTTATCATGGCAAACACAAATGTACAGACAGCAGTAAACGATCAGGAAATTTCTTCTGTTCAGTTTCTTACTGTGACAGCAATCTTTGTAGCACTGACTTATATTTTCACAGCATTCATCAATGTCCGTCTTCCGATCGCGGCAAATGGAGGACTTATTCATCTCGGCAACGTCCCGCTGTTCATCGGCGCGATTATCTTTGGCAAGAAGACCGGTGCAATCGCAGGCGGTGTTGGAATGGGACTGTTCGACCTGCTTTCCGGATGGACTTTATGGGCTCCATTTACTTTTGTAGTTGTTGGTCTCATGGGATTCACTGTAGGAAAACTTACTGAGGATGAAGAACACCAGAACTTCAAATGGTACGTGATCGCACTTATCGCAGCCTGCGTAATCAAAGTCGTAGGATACTACATTGCAGAGATCGTTATTTATGGAAACCCGTTCTCACCGGTTGCTTCCATCCCTGGAAACCTGGTACAGATCGGTGTTGCAGCAGTCATCACACTTGTTGTGATCGCACCTCTTAAC
>CAVBPN010000047.1:805-2796 GCA_963597235.1 bacterium | reverse complement strand
GCCGCGGGTGATACCCACGATCGTGCCTCTCGCATACTGATCCCAGTGCGGTGCGCCAAGACCGGTAAATGCCGGAACAACATAACAGCCGTTCGTATCCTTAACTTTCTTTGCCATATATTCAGAATCTTCGGCAGAATCGATCAACCGCATCTCATCTCGCAGCCACTGAATCGCAGCTCCTGCCACAAAGATAGAACCTTCCAGTGCATAATTTACTTTACCGGCCAGTCCCCAGGCAATCGTTGTTACAAGTCCGTTCTCGGAAAAGACTGGCTTTTCTCCTGTATTCATCAGAAGGAAGCAGCCAGTGCCATATGTATTCTTTGCCTCACCCGGCTGGAAACAGGTCTGTCCAAATAAGGCGGACTGCTGATCTCCCGCTGCCCCTGCGATTGGAATTGGACCGCCAAGGAATGACGGATCAGCCGTACCATAAACACAGCTGGACGGCTTCGGCGTCGGAAGCATACATTTCGGAATATTCAGTTCCTCAAGAATCTCATCATCCCACTGCAGAGTATTAATGTTAAATAACATTGTACGGGATGCATTGGAATAATCCGTGATATGAACGGCACCCTTCGTCAGCTTCCAGATCAGCCAGGTTTCGACCGTTCCGAAAAGAAGGTCTCCGCGTTCTGCTTTCTCTCTGGCTCCCGGTACATTATCCAGAATCCATTTCACCTTGGTTGCTGAAAAATAAGCATCGATCACCAGTCCCGTTTTCATTCGGAACTTATCTGTCAGACCCTTTGCCTTAAGAGAATCACAATATTCAGATGTACGACGGCACTGCCATACAATTGCATGATAGATCGGGTCACCCGTATGCTTATCCCAGACAATTGCTGTCTCTCGCTGATTCGTAATACCGATTGCAGCAATGTCGTGTGCCTCTGCACCGATCATATTCAACGCTTCCACTGCCACACCGAGCATACTCGCCCAGATTTCGTCTGCATCATGCTCCACCCAGCCAGGTTTTGGAAAATACTGGTGAAATTCACGTTGTGCAACACTGCACATTTCACCCTTTTCATTAAATAGAATGCAGCGGTTGCTGGTGGTACCAGCGTCCAGTGCCATGATGTATTTTTTCATGTAAAAACCTCCCACTTTTAAAAGAGTTTTCTTTTAAAATATCTTTTTATCTATGCGAGGAGAATTTGCTCAAGTTGCACTAGTCGGGTACTGCCCGACATCCCTCCAGTTTGGAAACTGCAAAAACATTATGCGAGGGGAGGACGCTCACAGTTGCGAAGGCCGCTCTCCCCTCGCGCACCCCTCTTGGCCACGCTTAAAAAGACTATATATATATATTTCTTATTAAACAAAATCTTTTACAGTTAGTCAATAGAATGTCACCTATTCGGGATACTTTCCTATCTGATTAGAGAAGAACCCAATGGTATGATGCAATTTGGAATATATTTCTGAAAATGTTTATTGTCTTGGAAAGTGTATTAGATTTTCTAAGGCTTCTCCTTATGACAAAACTACACATGTATACACTGCCAAGGAGTGTGCAGAGGGGACGGGCCACGGCCCTTCTGCGGTTTTATTTTTACAAAAGGCAGGTTCTGGAATTACAAATTCCACACAGTATGATTAGTAGAGGAAACGGCTGTAGCTCCAGCCGTAAGAGCCCCCATCACAGACTCTTTATCTGTGATCAATCCTCCTGCGATCACAGGCACTTTAATTTCAGAGCAAAGTCTCTGGATAACTTTCGGCATGGCTCCAGGAAGTATTTCAATGAAATCAGGATGAACACTGCGCTGTTGTGAAAGAATATTCTCGTATGCCATTGAATCCAGAAGGAAATACCGAAGCACTGTATACATGGATAATTCCCTGGCTTTACGGATCAAAGCCGGTTTTGTTGTGATGATTCCATCGGCTTCTGTGTTATTCTTCAGGAATTCAACAGCAACTTCTCGCGGACTTAAGCCTCCGATCAGGTCCACATGTACCATTGCGATCTTACC
>CAVBPN010000047.1:0-795 GCA_963597235.1 bacterium | reverse complement strand
GCTATGGAACAGATATCCCCAAACAGGATAAACACAACCCTTATATCAGAAATCTTACAGCACTGCTCCAGATCTTCCATGTTTTTTACCGCTGCTATGATCGGATTCTCTTCTACCGCATCCCAGAATATACGCTCCATTTTGAGTTCCTTCCCTGTTGCTTATGCATAAAAAATAAGCACAAGTAAAACAGCTGTCTGCTGTTTCAAATATGCTCTCCTGTCTCGGCATGACTATTTTTTATTTATTCTAAATATAACATAGCTAATAAAGAAATACAACAAAAAAGAAGTTAAATCTTTTTCAGATTTGTGTTTGCAATAACACAAAGGGGACGTAGCCCGTCCCCTCGTATAATATTTATACAGTTTCCAAACTGAAGGGCTTCCGGGCAGTACCCGGAAATACCTTAGATCACCCAGAAATTATCTGTGCACACAACTTTTCTATATGTTTCAAATCTAAACCATTTATTGTGTACCTCAGAACGATTCTCAGAAGTAACTTCCTTCGCTTCTGCCAGGAATTTTTCAAGATCAGCTCTGCTCTTCACAAGCAATGCCATGCCTCTCTCATCCACAACCGGAAGTCCCATATAGTGGTACTCCTCAATCTTCTGGATATCTTCGACCTTACCATCGCGGATCAGAACGGCAGCTCCGTTCTCTACGGAAAGGATATCAAAGTACTCCGGATATTTGAAGCTGTCACCAACAACCGGTACTTCGTCGCCGACATGATAAGTCTTCTTATCGGATCCGGCTTTAGACATCATCGCATTCTCAAGGTTGAAGT
>CAVBPN010000046.1:0-13747 GCA_963597235.1 bacterium | reverse complement strand
CAATTCCCATATTTACTGGGTTTGTAGCCGTTTTGTTGCCTTACAACTGTCAAAGATGGGATTATAGCATACCGCAGTTCTCACTACAACAAAAAACAGTCAGGATCCCCAACTGAATTCCTGACCGTTTTTATTATCCAGACTATTCCCTGCAATCTGCCGTTCTTATCTCTTTACTCAAAATCAAATCTTCTGACTTCGCAGTTTTTGATTCCAAACGCAGCGTATTCTTCATTCGTCATTTCATAGAAATAAGACTGAATCACACGGGAGATTCCGTTGTGTGCCACAAGGATATAGGTCTTGTGGTCGGATTCTGCCTTGATCTCATCGAGGAGATTGTAAATTCTCTGCGCCAGATGAAGCATGGATTCTCCTCCATCGTATCTGGTAACAAACTGCTGTTTTGCCAGCTGAAATTCTTCTCCGTTGCGTTCCGTGGATTCGTATTTTCCAAAATTCTGCTCAATCAGTCTCGGCTCTACACGTGCCGGAATTCCGGTGATCTCGGAAATATGTTTTGCCGTGTCAGCTGCACGCATCAGTGGAGAGTAAAGAATCTCATCTGCCTTGATTCCCTGTCGCAGAATCTCATGTCCTGTCTCGATTGCCTGCTGATGTCCTTTTTCCGTCAGTTCGATATCCGTTGCCCCGCAGATTTTATTCGCTACATTCCAGACTGTCTGTCCATGTCTTACAAAATAAAAATGTCCCATTATCTTTCAGCTCCTGCTCTTTCGTTTTTCTTTATCTTACCATCTTTACCCGATAAATGGGTATCTTTATTTCGTTATGATATTATAGGAAATTTCTATTGCCTTACTACAATAAAAAATCATTCATCAAAATTCGCTGCATAGACACCTTCCGGAAGTCTCATCGTAAGGATTCCAAGATTAAATTCATGATCCATAATGGTAATATGATATTCAAAGATCACATCATCTTCAAACTTGGACAGTAATACATAACTGCCATTCTCTTTTCCTTCAATCTGGTCGCAGATATCTTCATAAACAGCCTGTCCGGAAATCTCTCTCGGATATCCTGCTGCCTTGATCTTCTCTTCAATTGCCTGGTATAATTCGTCCACCCGTACGTCCTCCTTTAGTATCTGACTCCGAATCCATACTCTTCTTCATCTACCGGAAGACTGCGTTTTCGGATATCATCAATCTCTATATAACGGTCATTGTAAAGTGCCTGAAGAATCTTGTCAATATCTTCTTCCAGTCCCTGCAATTCTGTGGAAACCGATCCGTCATATTCATTTCGTGCCCAGCCGGTCACACTGTATTTCTCCGCCAGATATCTCAGCTTATAGCGAAATCCGACACCCTGGACTCTTCCATAAAAACAAATGGATACTCTGATCTTGTGCATGTCGTTACCTCCATACACATTGTATACCTGATTGAGGCTAAAATCTACTTAAAACTCATGCAACATAATGACAATGTGTTTTCATATGTCGATCATGTATCATACTTCTGCGATCATATCGTTTCTCTTCAAGATTTCTCTGAAAAATTGCTGCGATATTCAGCACTGCAAACAGGAACACAGCTACACATCCGGTCATCCCTGCCCAGGCAACATGTCCGCCAAAATCCATATACGGGTTGTACCAGTCAAGAATTTTTGCCACTGCACATACGAGTCCACATATCACTGCAACATGAAGCAACACTTTTTTCATCTGTATCATCATAATCCCTCCGTTATAAAGATCCCGTCTGAAACCTGATGTTCGGATTTGTAGGGATGATTCACTACCTGATCTTTGTATGTCATAAAGGAGCAATGTCCGCCATCCAGATTGTATGCGGCTTTGCATCCAAGCTGTTCAAAAAGCTGTGCCATTTCCGAAGGAAACATTCCTCTTGAGGATGGCTGCCGTCCATCCACCAGGAGCAGGCAATAATGTCCCGGCTCATAATAGCCGATCGCCGTTCTCGGATGTGACTGTCGGATATAATCCCATGTATAAAAAGTCTGCTTTGCTTTTCCGTTTTCATCAAGAAGACTCGGTCCGAAGATCCAGCTCTGATAAGCGCCCTGCTTTATGAGCTGCTGCACATCCACCTGCCCCGGTGAATAAATATCCATCGTTCCGTCCCAGTTCAGTACACAGGTTTCTGCGTTCGACTGCATACTCCGGTAGATCACTCCGTTTCGGATGATCGTTCCGTTATCCTTATGTCGGTTATTGCTGTAGGAATCTCCATTTACCGCAAAAATGGATTTCATCCTTGCTGACATATCGGTCAGTTTTTCTTCGTATCCAACTCCATACGTATCCTGTGCAAATGCAGTCTGCAGACAGGTGATATCACCTACATAGATATCTGCCAGCACATAAGAAATCTTTGTCCCGTATTTCTCATGTTTTCCTGCATTGGAAGTATCCAGTTTGCCGGTATCGTAGCTGTCAAATGTCAGATGCACCGAAAGATTCGGGCTGGTATACGAAGTGTCCGTCGCCACAACTTTGTCTGTAAATTTATCGGCAAATTTCTGATGCCAGTCTTCTTTAGCTGTCACCACATCCGTTCTCTGTAATGAATTATCGGAAGTACCATTACTCATATTTACATTATTCTGTACTTCCGTGATTTTTTGCAGAGGAACCGCCTGTGTTCCCTTCTGGGGTATCTTATAATTGATGATCCAGACCGCCAGAAGTATGACCGCCGCTGCCAGAATATCTACGCCAAAGAATATAAGTCTTTTTTTCATAATCCGGCTTCTTTCTTTACCGCAAATCCAGTTCTGCCATCAACAGTTCCAGACTCCTTATTCAACCCCAGTGCAGGCACTCTGTTCTTTCGGAAGATCATGCGCCGCTGCACTGTCCAGCTGATCAGAAACAGCAGACACTCTGTCAGAAGTTTTGCCGGATAGACCGGTATGCGAAGCACCTGCGTAAACCCTTCCAGAATCACATTGTTCATCACCAGAATGCATCCTGCCAGAAGGAAATACTCCATCGCTGTCCGCGGTGCTTTACCTGTCTTAAACACATACCTGCAGTTCATACTGTAATTATAATAACTGCTCACCATCCGTGCGATGATGTTGCCGCCCAGAATCCACATCGCCGTGTGCGGAAAGACCAGCATGAGCAATCCAAATAAAAGATAATCGATCACAAAACTCGACATGGATGAAAAAGTAAACTTGATAATATCCTTGTAGATTCGCAGAGAATCGATCACAGTACGAAAATGTGAGGTGGAATTATCTTCATCCTTGTAGATCGTTTTGATCTTCACTTCTTCGATGTGTACTTTCTCTCTTGCAAGTGTCAGAAGTACATTCATCTCATATTCGTACCGGTCTCCTTCTATTTCCAGAAGCCTTGGAATCAGTTCCGTGCCAAAGGCCCGGAGCCCTGTCTGCGTATCGGATACCCTCACACCGCTTACCAGGTGAAAAACGCTTCTTGTAATTTCATTTCCGAGCCGTGAACGCAGCGGCATTTTCTGTCCCACATTTCGTACACCAAGTATCATTGTTTTTGCAGAATCTTCAGCGGCTTCCAGAAGTCGTATCATATCTTCCGGCAAATGCTGTCCGTCTGCATCCATGATACCTACGATATCTCTGTGAGTTCTTTTCTTTTCGATATAAGTCAGTGCAGATTTGATCGCCGCTCCTTTTCCCCTGTTTTCCGGATGTCTTAAGATCACACAGATATCACTGACCGCATCAAAGACCGGTTCATATTCATCTCCGCTTCCATCGTCTACAACCACAAGTCTGTATCCGCATTCCCACATCTGTTCTACAATAGAAATCATTTCTTTTTCCGGTTTGTATGCCGGAATGATCACCCATGCCATATTTTCATCTCCGTTCACCAACTGCACTTACCGGTCATAATGATTGTCAATGATTCCTGGGATCTGAAAAATCATCAACAGGAGTCCTATGAAGATTATGTTTCCCATGCTCATCTTGTTCGCCTCCGTTCTTAATTCCGGAAATCTTACTTTCCAGAAATCCTGCAATTCGATAACCCAAATATCCGGCTATAAGACCAAAAATCACTCCGCCAAGAACATCTGTCGGATAATGTACATACAGATACAATCTTGATATGGCGATCAGACAGGCAAGCACCAGTGTCGGTTTCCAGAGCTTCTTTTCCCCTGAGAAATACAGTGCAGCTACCGAAGCAAAGGACGCTGCCGTATGTCCTGATGGAAAAGAATAATCATGAAGTTTGGCGACCAGAAGCTGTACACCTGTATTTACATCATACGGTCTGGTTCTCGCCACGAGATTTTTTAACAATACGTTGCATAATAATAAATCTATGATCAAGGCAGCCGCCATGACTGCACCTGTTTTTCTCATCTTCGGTATCAAAAGAAACAATACCGTCAATATGATCCAGAAAATTCCCGCATTTCCAAGCTTTGTAACAGATGTCATAAATTTGTCCAGCATCGGTGTGTGCAGGGTCTGGAACCAGTCCAGAATCTTTAGTTCAATGTTCATAACCTTCACTCCATTCTTTCAGTGCATGCATGCCGAGTACCAGTCCAAGACCGATAACGGCTGCAATGATATTAAAATTCTGAAAGCTCAGTGCCGGCTGTGCGATTTCCAGTGTCGTAGGTCCCATCATGATCGCATAAAAGGAACCGATCATCATTCCAAGAATCATATACATTGTCTGGATCCTGAATCTTTCCATGCAGACCTGAATGATCTTAACTACCGTAACTGCTCCGGTCATAACACCGATTCCAAAGATCACAAGCGCCGGAAAGCAGGAAAAATCCATGGATAACAGACTTTTTACTCCATTGATCACCGGAATATACATTCCAAAGATCAGAAGTATGGTAGATCCTGAAATTCCCGGCAAGAACATAGCCGATATCGCGATCATTCCTATAAAGAAAAGTTTCAATACCAGCGGTAAGGAAATACTTCCCAGATTTACTGAGCTCATTCCTATTTTACCATTCAGCCAGGTAATCAGCACTACCAAAAATATTCCGATACAGAGAAATAAAAATCCTTTTTCCGGCCTGCGGAAAGATTTTGATTCCTCACGTACAACTACCGGAATGGAACCTGCAATAAAACCGATAAATACAGAACTTACCACATAAATATGGCTTTCAAATAAAGAAGAAAGAAGCACTGCTGCAATTCCCATTCCCAGGATCCAGCCAATTCCCAGTTTGATCAGATAACGAAATGCTGCTTTTTTTTCTTTCATCGAGCCAAATACCAGATTGTGGATTGAACCAATAAACTGATCATAAAATCCCATGATAAAAGCAATTGTTCCGCCCGATACTCCCGGAACACTGTCTGCCAACGCCATACAAAAACCATTTACTCCTTCTTTTATCATAATAAAAACCTCCTGTTTGCTTATGGTGTTATTCTAAAGAATAAACCTTAACAAACAGGAGGTCGTTTTCTAAACAAATCTTAAATTACTTATAAAGTTCAATGCCTTCCATGTCGCTCACTTATTAAGTCGGTATCCGGCACCCCAGACAGTCTCCAGAATCTGCGGATTCTTACTGTCATCCTCAATCTTTTCACGGATACGATTTACATGCACCATGACCGTCGCACTGTCCCCGGCATAATCAAATCCCCATATTTTTTCAAAAAGCTTTTCTTTTGAAAAAACAATATTGGGATTCATCGCAAGAAATTTCAGCAGTTCGAACTCCTTATTCGGGAATCGGATTTCCTGATCTCCCTTATATACTTTCCAGCTGTTGACCAGAATGCGAAGATCTCCGATCCGAATCTCTTCCGGTTCATCAGAAGTTTCTGCGTTCTGAAATTTCTCCTTCATGCGGTCATACTGACGGATATTGGCATTCACACGCGCAACCAGCTCTGCCGGATCAAACGGTTTCGGAATATAATCATCCGCTCCCATACCAAGTCCACGGATCTTATCCACAGACTCCGAACGAGCCGTTACCATAAGGATCGGAATATCCAGTTTATCACGTATTTCCCTGCAGATCGTGTAGCCACTTTTACCCGGCAGCATCAGATCCAGAAGAATCAGATCAAATGTTTCTTTATCAAGAATTTCATTTACTCTGGTGCCATCTGCAACGATTCTGGTCTCAAATCCGGCCGCAGAAAGATATGCCTCTTCTATCATACTGATGTCTTCATCATCCTCTATAATCAGAATTCTCTTCTGGTCAGCCATTTGATTCGGTCCTTTCTGTTTCAATTCTATTCTTTTCCGGTCTTTTTTCATCGACTTTTTTCTGGTCAAATGCCATGTTTTCCTGTCGAATCAGAGGCAATTCCATCTCGATCACAAGCCCGCCACTATTATATGCGTGAACGGTTCCTCTCATTGCCTCAACCAGATATTTTACAATATAAAGCCCCAGTCCGTTACCTTCTTTTTTGTTTCGAGACTCGTCGCCACGATAAAATTCTTCAAAAATATGTGGTAGTTTTTCTTCATCCACACCGCTTCCGTCATCAGAAACTTTCAGATGAAGCTTCTCGCCTTCAGCTTTCAGAGAGATTTCCACATGCACCGGTGATTTCTCGCTGTATTTTACACTGTTTTCCACAAGGTTATCCAGAATCCTCTGCATCTGTTCCGGATCGATCATTGTAAAATATGCCCGTTCCTGTAAAACTGCGTGAAGTTCCGCTTCTTCCAGATTCAGGACTTCCTGTTTACCGGTCACATATTTCGCCAGAAATTCCGTCAGATTGATTTCACGGATCTCAAGTGGCATATTTCCGGTCTCCAGCTTAGATAAATAGAACAACTGGTTTAAAAGGACATCCATCTCTCCGGTCCGTCGGTATGCTGCATTCACAAACTTCTGCTGCATCTGCGGTGTCGCTGCAACACCGTCCAGCATCGCTTTGATACTGCCTTTGATCGCAGTCAGTGGTGTCCGCAGATCATGGGAAATTCCTGCGATCATATCCGTTCTCGCCTGTTCATACCTGCGGTTCTTTTCCTGTTCTTCCAGAATATGTCCCTGCATATTATTAAAGGTCGTGCAGACTTTTTCGAACTCCACATCACCCACATACAGAATATCCTGCGTAAGATTATTCTCCTGCATTCTTCTGGCCCCTTCGTCCAGTGCATCCAGCGGCTCCATGATATGCTTCGACAGGTTCCTGGTAAATACCTGACTGACCCCAACAAGCGCAAGAATGCAGATCACACCGTCTGCCAGAAACAGCAGGATAAATCTGTCCTTCTTAACCGTCCATTCCGCCACCATATCTTCCAGACCATCATCGTCCAGAAGCTGATCTGCACTCACCTCAAATTCATGCTCTATGGACTCTGCATAAATCTTTATGATTGCCATATTAATAAGAAGAAAAAGCACCAGTGTAACCAGGATCATCAGCGTATTTGAAAGAAAAATACGCCTTTTTACTGTGTTCTTCGCGGTGCTTTCTACATTTCCTTTTTTCATGATCTGTCCGCTCCCTTCCATTCATCTGCCGGGATACCTGCTGCTGTTTATGTAAAAATATCCCAGAATGATATTTTTATTCATGTTTATCATAATGGATAATACTGAATAAAAAGCGGTTGAAAGTTAAACAAAACCTAAACAAATATTATTTCCAAACTTCCTACAAAAAGTCCTGTCCTCAACGGAGCTTCCGCATTTCCCCTTCAATCAGAAATACTTTGTCTCCTTCATTGATGTCCAGTTCATATAACCGGGCATCTTTTTCCTTAACGGTCATTTCTTCCCCTGTATAATTACTTTTCAGAAGGACTGTATCCTTCACTTCCATCCCGTCCGGACGACCCTCACATCCGAAATCAGGCTCATCGATACGTAAAACATTAAATGTCTCAAGCATATATGTCTCCCCTTTATTACAAAAACTCAGACTTCTGTGTTATTCTTTTTCTCCCTCATTCGCATCCTCCATTGTGATGCATTCCTGCATCTGTGCCTCTGTATAATGCAGGCGCAGTACAGCCTGTGGCCAGTTGACATTGACAACTGCCGTCTTATTTTTCTCTTCACCGGCTTTACGGATCAGTCCGAGAAGCTCATTCAGAACCTCTCTCGTCAGATAGCCGCCTCTCCAGTGAAACGTCAGTGTTTTTCCTTTTTTGGCTGCCTGAAGTGAACGTTTATACACATCTTCTGTCTTTGTGAAAGACAATTTTTTCTCTTTGTAATAAAAGTGATCGTGGTCTGTACAGTGCGGTGCTGCCGCGATCAGCGGTTCGTGGTCTTTAAAGATCTGCTTATCATCCAGATTAAAGTAATCATAACGGATGTCCTCGACTTTATCGCTCTTTCCAAGCGTATTGTCAAATGTTGCATCCAAATGGTAATATCTACCGCCGATCCGGACAATGTTCCAGGTATGACGGTATTTGATTCCTTTTTCCGGATTATTCCCGCAGATTGCGATCACACACCAGACTCCCAGTGCATCAAGAAGAACTTTCACTGCTTTTGCAATGCCTTCACAGACACCTACACCCTGTCCCAGAGGACCAATGATCTCGTGAGAATACGCCTTTTTCAGCTTATCATAATGTACATTCTGACAGATAAAGTCATGTACATATTTCTCTTTTTCCCACTCAGAAAGATTCTGCGCCGGGCGGACCAGCTTCTCGACTCTGGACTTCATTGCTTTCTGATGTTCTTTTATTTTCCCTTTATCAAACAGATATTCCGGGATAAAGATGATGTTCGGTGAATCTTTATAGTAACGATATTTATATCCCGTCGCCCAGAAAATCTCCGGATGATCCAGTCGAAGCTGGAAGAAAACATTATACAAAGGCTCCCCATCCAGTGCCGGAATCTGAAATTCATCCGCCAGACTCATGATTCCCTGAAGGATACCATGGTAGGCGGCCTGCTTCTGTTTATCCATATGGTTGTAGTAATACTGCTCCATTGTACTTCTCCTGGGGTTTTATTTCGAAAAATTTACTGCTTCTATAAAATATAGTAGTCGTATTTTTATTGTACTCTTCTAAAATTCTTATTTCATAGAATACTGCATCATTTCGTAATGTAAGATACATCCCTCGTAGATTTCCATCGGAAGAAGTGCTCTCGCAACAAGCTTCAGTTCCTCCTCCGGGCGGTCGATTCTCTGCAGATGTGCATAATCTCCATCGATCTGTTTCACTTCATAATCACATTCTAACATCAGTATTTTCCCTTCTCGTAATCTCGATTTTGTTGTTTTATAATTTGTATTTAATCAATTATAAAATATCTTATTTCTTTCCACCAAACAAAAATCCCATATAACGCACAAATGTATATACTACCAGAATAACTGCAATGACCGTTTCAATCAGAACCACATACTTCAGAAATGGCAATGGTTTTCCCATGTTTGCCACACATGCCATTGTCTGTTTTGACGCAATAGCACTGATTACAAAAGGGAAAGTAAATGCCGCATAGCTTGGATAAAATGGCATTTTCAGATATCCCACTGCCTTAACCAGTGCAAATATGTAAATAACAGTTGCAACAACCAGCATTGCAAGGATAAATCCGTATGACTTCGGGGTAACAGACTGTATATAGCCGGCAATACAGAGGCTGGTAGGTGCTGCATAAATACAGATCAATGGTTTTGCAGGATCCGGCACTTCTTTGAATTTTACATAGCGATATGTTACCAGAATCAGAAGTAATACCAGTGTGACAAATCCAAACCAGAACGCTACAGTTCCGAGCAATGTTTTTTCATATGCCGGTGCAGTAACCGAAGCCACGACGATTCCTACATATACAATGAAATAACTTGCGAAAACCTTTGGCATTTGCAGTTTTGCGATAAATTTCACTGTAAAATACATGATCAATACCACATGCAGAGCAATCGCAAAAAGCCAGATATAATATGCTCCCTTACCGATAAACGGTTTTACATATGTACTCAGCAGCATCAGTGCCATTGGAAATGTACCTGCAACGCTTGCCATAATCGGGTTTTTCATATCTTCTTTTATCATCTGAGGAAACATGATCAGTTTCAACAGCACAAGCACCAGAAGGAACGCAGCAAAAATCCCGCATACATAACGAATCCCCTCTGAATAGCTCTGAAGCAGATTTCCCAGTGCTGCCAGTCCAAGCATGACTCCACACAGTGGTACAGGTACTTTTTTTATCGTATCTTTCATAACTCTTTTTCCTTTCCGCCTTCAGACAGAAACCTATTCTGTCTTTCTTTTAGATGTCTGCAATTTTACGTCTTTCAGCTGGTTCATCAATCTCATCAAGATTTTTGATTCCCAGCTCACGACAGACGATCTGTGCTACTTTCCATGCACATAAACCAGTAAAATAAATACACTGTTCTTTGTGCTCGCCCTGTCCCATATTGAATTGCTTAATAAATTTATTATACTTGTTCTGGATTTTTATTTGAAATTCATATGCTCTATAAATAAGCAGATTTTATTTGTTTTTTCTATAAATTATTTGCAAAAACTTCTATAAATGTCGGCATTCTTTCATTTTTTCCCCAAAAATGCTGATGGATTTTATTTGTCCATCAGCATTTCCTATTGAATTTCTTATTAATTTTATTATTTAGTCATGACGTTCATCATTATCATAACATTCGCAGAACCTTGCTGCAAAAGCAGGTGGTTCATTATGAGCATATAAATGGGAGATATCTCCGTAGGAATTCATTCGGAAGCTTGCAATTCCCTCTCTGCGTTCCTCCGAAGTCAGTATGGTTACAGAACTTGGCGCGGCACACACATTATGCCAGAGTACCATCGGTGAAATGCTCAGCAGGTGGCTGAGAAGTACACATCCAAGTCCAAAATGACAGAAGAAGACAAGCGTATCGTTGTTTGCTCTCTCTGCTCGATAATAATGACCTTCTCGAACATAGCCGTGTTCTGCGAGAATTTTATCAAATTCTCCGGTCACTTTATCATAGTAGTATTTCATATTTGCTTCCTGCATCCGCTCATTTTCAAACCAGTGGTCATACTGGTAAAAACATTCGTCCATGGTCCAGTCCTGCGGAAGCCAGTCCCATGCGCAAATCTTGCGGTCCGGCACATCCGGACGATTGATCAGTATATCAAATTCCCGCAGCCAGTCACATTCTACCGCTGTCCGGTTCATCTTCTTAAGTGTACAGGACGCAGTATCCTTTGCACGTCCCATCGTTGAGACATAAAAATCTTTAATATCTAGTTTTGAAAGTTTTTCAGAAAGAAGTTCTGCTTCTTTCCAGCCTTTTTCGGTCAGTGAATCTATCGAATAATCTGGATCCCCATGGCGCACGATTAATAATTTCATCTTCTGTCTCAGCCCTTTCTGTATATGTAAAGCCTGTATCTTAACTACATTCTTTCAAACTCTGAACGTTATTTATTTCTTCCGCAGCATTTTTTGTATTTTTTACCGCTTCCGCACGGGCACGGATCATTTGGATAGATTTTTTTTGCAGCGGGATTAGCTGGCACAATTGTTTTAGCGGATTCTGCAGCACTTCCCATAGGAAAAAAGTTCGGAACAGATGGCTCTGATATTCTCCGTCTCTCACTGAATTCATTTGGTGTATATCCACGGAAGCAGACCATTCTGGTATTATTATTTGCTCTCATCAAAATCGACGTAAACTTTTCCGCAGATGTCGCAGAATCAAATATGATTCTTTCATCATTAAGATAGCTCATAATATCTGAAATCATTCCACCTGATGAAAAATTACTGTAGACAAAACACATCATTTCCTCGCACTGTCTCCATTTCATATGGAGATTGTTTGTCAGAAAACTCTTCAGTTCTTTATATACAGGCTCTTCACTTAAATATCCATATCTTGCATAATCCAGCACTTCATTTGGATTTGGAATATAAAATTCGCTGTCACCCTGCATTTCTTCTATATTCTCATAAACTCTGTCTGTAAGGGCTGAATCAAGGATCATTTTATCTTCCTGAATCACATAATCCCTGGCATCTTCAGGAACCTGTTTCAGAATCTCAAGAAATTCTTCATAACTCACTTTATACTCCGGTCGTCTGCGATAGATCCGATATACGATCTTTAATGGTGCAACTGCATAAAGAAATCCCGCTATCATAGTACAACAGTTCATCCATCTGACCTGCCTGCACAGCTTCTGAAATTCTGGTGTACTGACCTCTTTATACAGAGAGATTACCTCCTCGGGAATTTCCGCATGATTATCACTATAGCAGACCACATATCCGGAATCAGCAAGCCATCCTAACTTGATCCAATCCTCTTCTTCTGGTTCAAAACATTTTTTCTCAAGATATTTCTCAAATGTTTCTATTTCCCATTCATCCGTATGCAATAAAATATTCTTCATTCCATCCGGACTTAACGCATATTCAATGATCGCCAGAGCAAGGTCTTTTTTGTTCATTCCCTCATTGAAAAGCTGAAATTCTTTCGCCTTCTCTTCGATGTCTTCCTTATCATATGTCATCAGATAATCCAGCATCTTCGGGTTTCTGCTCTGTCTCATATCATACATACTCGAACTGCTGTTTTGAGAAGCCAGGTTTAATATATTCTCTGCCAGCTCTTTCATCAGAGTATTTGCAGATTTTTTGTTGTGCTCTTCTCTGTTTACCGGACTGTCGGTCAGTACAAGTCCTTTACCGTCTTTCAGATCTGCTCTTAGCTCATTAAAAGTACGATAATCTTTCTCACCCTCGATCAGTCGATAACGGTTTTCCAGCATTTCGTTCAGCGCTTTTCCGTCGCTCCATATGGTTTCCAGTTCTGTGATTCTTTCTTTTAGAATTGCAGGAAAATTAATTTCTTTATCATCTTTTGCTTTAATATCCGATATTTTCTTCTCTACTTCCACGCGATATTCCGGTAATTCTGAGGCTTCGTCATTAATCCTGAAAGTAAACCAGTTCTCTGTATCCATAAAAGCATCTACAAATGTGTCAGAAGAAGCCTTATAATCAAAGCTAAACTTTCTTATAGGTGAAATATCTTCTTTCCATTCACGGATCTGAATTTTTTTCTGGAAGAATTCAAATTCATAAAGGTCTGATTCCTCATATTCCAGAATATCCTCCATTACTGATGCCATCTGTGCAAATGTAATTCCTGCCGGTACGATACAACGTCTCCAGATAAGAGGTTTTGATCGTTTTCTTATAATTTTTACCTGATAAAATTTCATATGTTCACCCTCAATATATATTTACAATGTTTATATAACATAAAAGCCGGAACAGATTTTGTCCGCTCCGGCTTCATTATATCATATCTTCAAAACCACATACATGTTGACTAAGCAATTAAATCATAACCACGCTTACGCTTTCGTCGAGCCTGGTCACCTCGCAACTCCGTTGCTCAGTGCCTTTTGCTTCGCAAATGTCTGTCTTCCCACGTTATCGCTCTGGAATGCAAGCATTCCTCACTCTACGTGTGGCGACAGTCGCTCGTCTCAGCTAGTTGGTCAAGCCCTCACCCTATTAGTAGCAGTCAGCTCCATGTGTTACCACACTTCCACCCCTGCCCTATCGACCTCGTCGTCTTCAAGGGGGTTTACTCCTTTCGGATGGGATATCTCATCTTGAGGGGGGCTTCACGCTTAGATGCCTTCAGCGTTTATCCCTTCCGGGCTTGGCTACCCGGCTATAGACTTGGCAGTCTAACCGGTGCACCAGCGGCCCGTCCATCCCGGTCCTCTCGTACTAAGGACAGCTCCTCTCAGATATCCTACGCC
>CAVBPN010000045.1:1395-4541 GCA_963597235.1 bacterium | reverse complement strand
AAGTATCACAGGACAAAAGAGAAAACAACACAAACTACCAGCCGGAAATGCATGTGAGAAATGCGAACAGCCGAGAGATTTTTAAAAATAACAGGTTGACGAGTCAATTTCTGAGAAATTATACGAATATTCCCCTGTTGTCAAATGTGATGCCAGAGGATATTGAAGATGTTTCAGAAAAGTACCAGGCATTTCTGGGTGTGGAATTTGAGTCGGATACAATCAAAAAGGTATATATCCGCAGGGCAGATGGCACAATAGAACGAGAAGTTTACGTACTGTCATTGATTGAACATAAAAGTGATATCGATTATGATGTGGCAATGCAGCTGCTTCGATATATGTGTGTGATCTGGCAGGAGTATAAAGCGACTCAGAACAAGATTCAAGAGGGAAGCAGCCGACGGAAAAATTTCCGTTATCCTTTGATTATTCCAATTGTGTATTATGAAGGAAAAAGGAAATGGACGGCAGACTTAAATCTGAAAGGTCGCGTTGAATTTTCAGAAGAAATGGAGAAATACATTCCGGATTTTACATACCAGGTAGTGAGTGTGAGGCAATATACGAATGAAGAACTCAGCGCGAAACATGACGAAATGTCATTGGTGATGCTGATTAATAAGATACAGACTGAAGAAGATCTTTCAGAATTCAGAAAGGTTTCTGAAGAAATGGTGGAATCCATTTACGGAAATGCACCAGATGAGATAAAAGAAATCTATAAGAAAATATTGTGGTCATTACTAATGAAATTAAAGGTACCGAACGAAGAAGCCAGTAACATCATAGGCGAGATAGGAGGTCATGGTATGGGATATCTGTTTGAAAATATGGATGAAATGGACATACAGGCTGAGAGAAGAAATACTGCAAGAGAAAAACAGCGTGCAGACAAAGAAAAACAACTGAGGATTGAGGTAGAGGAGCGTGCAAAAGCAGCAGAAAACGAGAGGTAGCGCTTGAAGAGGAAGTTCAGCGTCTCAGGAAGCTGTTAGAGATTCAGGAACAGAAGTAATATAAGAAATACCGTATCGTATCAATAAAGTTAAAAATGGTGATGCAAACAAAATTGTTCAGGAAATGGGAGCAGAAGTTCTTCCGATTGTTAAGAAGACTCCTGTACTTGCTGGTGTATGTGGCACGGACCCATTCCGAGTAATGGATCTGTTCCTGAAAGATTTAAAGAACCAGGGATTTAACGGAGTACAGAATTTCCCAACAGTTGGTCTGATTGATGGTAAGTTCAGGGCAAATCTTGAAGAGACAGGAATGGGATATGGACTTGAAGTTGAAATGATTCGTGAGGCACATAAGCTGGATATGATTACATGCCCATATGTATTTGATCCAGATCAGGCAAGAGCCATGGCTGAAGCAGGGGCAGATTGTCTTGTTGCACATATGGGACTTACCACAAAAGGATCTATTGGTGCAGAGACAGCACTTACGTTGGATGATTGCTGTGTGAAGATTCGTGAAATTATTAAAGCAGGTAAAGAGGTTAATCCGGATACCATGGTTATTTGTCATGGTGGACCGATTGCAGATCCGGAGGATGCAGCATATGTTATTAAAAATGTTCCGGAAATAGATGGATTCTTTGGCGCATCTTCTATTGAAAGACTTGCTTCTGAAAGAGGAATGACAGCACAGGCAGCAGCATTTAAAGCAATTGAAAAGTAATAAAAATGGAATTAGAAAAATAATTTAACCAGCTCCCGCATATATCATCTTTGTTTGATATATGCGGGATTTTGTGCTAAGATAATCCCCGGAAAGTGAGTGGATATAAATGAAAAAGAGTTCGACTTTGCGGGTGATCTTCTACGTTGTGGGGCTTCTTGTCCTGGCATTGGGAATTATTCTGAATACAAAATCAGGGCTTGGCGTTTCGCCGATCATCTCGGTATCTTATAGTATTTCTACTATATGGAATTTCAATTTTGGTAACATGACATTTGTACTGTATACAGTTTTTGTGATCGTAGAAATGATTCTGCATACGATCTGGAATCGCAGGGAGGCGGCGAAGGAAAGCACAGCATTAAAACCGGTGGCAAGGAAATCGTTTCCTCTTATCCTTGGAATGGATTTTCTGCAGCTTCCGCTGAGTCTGATCTTTACCAGATTTATGAATCTGTTTTCGGCATGGATCCCGGCACCATTACATGGATTTGCTTCACAGCTTCTTGTTCTGGCAGGAGGAATCATCTGTACAGGAATCGGGGCGGCAATGTCTCTGAATATGCGTATCATTCCAAATCCAGGCGACGGTATCGTACAGGCGATCGCAGATTTTATCCACAAACCGGTTGGTTTTACCAAGAACTGTTTTGACCTTTTTAACATCTGCATTACGATCAGTGTGGGAATGATCTTTGCCCATAAGCTGGTTGGAGTGGGAATTGGAACCGTTGTTGCAGTACTTGGTGTTGGACGTGTGATCGCATTGTTTAATCATCTGTTCATGAAGAAGATGACAGAGGCGGCAGGAGTAGAGTATTGATTTAGTAAAACGTATCAGAAAAAAGAAAGTGGATTAAGAAAAACATGGATGGAATAAGAAAGATGAATCGAAAAGATTTTAAAAATAAGAGTGAGATGCAGATTTTTCTGTCGTATTTCAAACCACACAGGAAATTGTTTCTGCTGGATATGGTGTGTGCACTGGCGATTGCAATGATTGATTTGGCATTTCCGTTTATTTCCAGATGGTGTATGTACAAACTTTTACCGGACAATGCGTGGAGAACATTCTGGACAGTGATGGCAATTGTGTTCTGTGCCTATATTCTGCGGTCAGTTTTTACTTATATTATTACCTACTGGGGACATACATTTGGCGTGCGGATAGAGACGGATTTCAGACGTGATCTGTTTCAGCATATTCAGGAACTGAGTTATGCATATTTTGATAATGCCCGCGTGGGACAGCTGATGAGCCAGCTCACATCGGAACTTTTTGATATTACAGAGTTTGCACATCATGCGCCTGAGGATATTTTTATTTCTACCGTGACGATCATTGGTGCTTTAATTATTATGTTTACGATCCAGTGGAAACTGGCACTGGTGATCGCAGTAACGATTCCGATTTTTCTCATTGTTGTGTGGAAATGCCGCTTTTCCATGCAGAATGCATC
>CAVBPN010000045.1:0-1385 GCA_963597235.1 bacterium | reverse complement strand
GTCCCGTAATGTCAAACAAGAGATGGCAGCGATAAACACAGATTTTGAATCTGGACTTTCCGGGCTTCGGACTGCAAAGGCATTTGCAAATGAGGAAAAAGAGCTTGACAAATTTGACTCTGCAAATTTAAGTTATCGCGATTCCAAAGCGGATTTTTACAGAGCCATGGGACGATTCAATGCAGTAATGGAATTTTTTATGTGCATTCTTTCTGCAATCGTGATTGCAGTTGGAGGTGCACTGATTATGTCAGATCAGCTGAATATTATTGATCTGATCACATTCAGCCTGTATGTTTCTACTTTTGTGAATCCGGTACGAAAGCTTTCGACGACAGTGGAACTGATTGCGAATGGAACAGCCAGTCTGCACAGATATGTACAGCTGATGCGGACGGAAGCGACGCTGAAAGATGCTCCGCATGCGACAGAACTTCAGAATGTAAAAGGCAGAATTGATATTGATCATGTTGGATTTGCTTATGAAGGAGATCATGATGTGCTGCAGGATGTCTCACTTCATATTGTGCCGGGAGAGACGATCGCATTTGTTGGTTCATCCGGTGGTGGAAAGACAACGCTGAGTCAGCTGATTCCGAGGTTTTATGATGTGACTGAAGGAAGTATTTCAATTGATGGTACAGATGTGCGAAAGGCAACACAGGAATCTCTGCATAAAAATATTGGAGTTGTGCAGCAGGATGTCTTTCTTTTTGCAGACAGCATTGCAGAAAATATTCGTTACGGGAAACTGGATGCGACAATGGATGAGATCATCCGGGCCGCAAAGATGGCAGAGATTTATGATGACATCATGGAAATGCCAAAAGGTTTTGATACGAATGTCGGAGAGAGGGGCGTTCTTCTTTCTGGCGGGCAGAAGCAGAGAATTTCTATCGCACGTATTTTCCTGAAAAATCCGCCGATTTTGATTCTTGATGAAGCTACTTCTGCATTGGACAGTGTGACGGAAGCGAAGATTCAGGAAACTTTTGAGAAACTAGCAGCTGGAAGAACAACGATCATCATTGCACACAGGCTGTCTACTGTGAAAAATGCGGATAATATCGCTGTAATTGAGCAGGGACAGATTGTTGAAAAAGGAATTCATGAGGAATTGATGAAAAAAGATGGAATTTACGCTTCTCTGGTCCATACGCAGGAACTGAAAGAGTGATATGCCAGCAATGAGCATCACGCACCGGTCTTATATATACTCAGCACAAGAATAATGTACAGTTACTCTAAATTACATATATAAACACAAAAATATAAAAAAATAAAAATTCTGCTTGCATTTTCTGTAAAATATGGTATTATAGTAAATGCATTACAGATGCGGGTGTAGTTCAATGGTAGAACACCAGCCTTCCAAGCTGGATACG
>CAVBPN010000044.1:5719-9494 GCA_963597235.1 bacterium | reverse complement strand
GGATAATGCAGTTTTATGAAAATACTTGCCATAGCAGATGAAGAGTCAAAGTATCTGTGGGATTACTTTGAGAAAAGTAAACTGGAGGGGATCGATCTTATCATATCATGTGGGGATCTTGATCCCCGCTATCTTTCTTTCCTGGCGACGTTTACTTCGGCACCTGTTTTATATGTTCATGGAAATCATGACGATAAATATGAGAGAATCCCGCCGGAGGGCTGCATCTGCATTGACGACAAAATATATGTTCATGAAGGAGTACGTATTTTAGGACTGGGAGGCTCCATGAGATATAAGCCGGGAGAGCACCAGTATACCGAGTGGCAGATGCGCCGCAGAGTATTTAAGCTTTTCCCGAAGCTTTTATGGAGAAGAGGATTTGATATCCTTGTCACACATGCGCCCGCCTATCAGCTGAATGATGCCAGAGATCTGCCGCATCAGGGATTTAAAGTCTTTTTGAAGCTGATCGAGAAATATCATCCGAAATTCTTCCTTCATGGCCATGTCCATATGTCATATGGAAGACAGCATAAACGATATGACAAATATATGGATACTTATGTAATCAATGCTTTTGACCGCTGTGTCTTTGAATTTGAAACAGACGATCCATCAAAGGACAGTCAGCAGAAGCAAAAATAAGAAAAAATTATCTGTCAAGAAAAAACACTTGACACGTGAATATAAATCATGTATGATAGCCAAGGTGGTTACAAATGGAAAAGTTTGTTGAACAGACATTGTTATATGATTTTTACGGAGAACTGCTTACAGAACGACAGCAGCAGGTATACGAAAGCGTTGTTCTGGAAGATTATTCTCTGAGTGAAGTGGCAGAAGATCTGGGAATCAGCCGCCAGGGCGTGCATGATATGATCAAGCGCTGTAATCATACACTGGAGGATTATGAATCCAGACTTCATCTGGTTGAAAAATTCCTCAGTATCCGAAAACAGGTTCAGAAGATAAAAGAACTTGCAGCCGGATATAATGCCGGTGAGATTACAGAAATTTCCAATGAAATCTTAGAGGAGTTATAACGCATGGCATTTGAAAGCTTAACTGATAAATTACAGAATGTATTCAAAAAGCTGAGAGGCAAAGGCCGCCTGACAGAAGAAGATGTTAAGATTGCTCTGAAAGAAGTCAAGATGGCACTGCTCGAAGCGGATGTTAACTTCCGGGTTGTTAAGCAGTTTACCAAAGCTGTACAGGAACGTGCAGTCGGACAGGATGTCATGAATGGTCTGAATCCTGGTCAGATGGTAATCAAGATCGTTAATGAAGAGCTTGTCAATCTGATGGGAAGTGAAACGACAGAGCTTCCGCTGAAACCGGGTAATGAGATCACTGTATTAATGATGGCCGGTCTTCAGGGTGCAGGTAAGACAACAACGGTTGCAAAACTTGCAGGTAAGCTGAAATCCAAAGGTAAACGACCACTTCTTGTTGCCTGTGACGTATATCGTCCGGCTGCGATCACACAGCTTCAGGTCAATGGTGAAAAACAGGGTGTTGAGGTCTTCTCCATGGGAGATAAACAGAGTCCTGTAGACATTGCAAAAGCTGCGATCGAACACGCAAAAGCAAATCAGCAGAACGTTGTTCTTCTGGATACCGCCGGCCGACTTCATGTAGATGAAGATATGATGCAGGAACTTGCTGATATTAAAGAGAATGTAAATGTTGACTGTACACTTCTGACAGTTGATGCGATGACTGGCCAGGATGCTGTAAATGTTGCAAAGACTTTTGCTGAAAAAGTTGGTATCGACGGTGTTATCCTTACGAAAATGGATGGTGATACACGAGGCGGTGCTGCACTTTCTATTAAAGCAGTTACAGGAAAACCGATCTTCTTCGTCGGAATGGGCGAGAAACTTTCTGATCTTGAACAGTTCTATCCGGAACGTATGGCTTCCAGAATACTCGGAATGGGCGATGTCATGAGCCTTATCGAGAAGGCTGAAGCAGCTCTTGACCAGGATCAGGCAGCAGAGATGCAGAAGAAGCTCAAAAAGATGGATTTTGATTTCAACGATTACCTGACCAGTATGGAACAGATGAATAAAATGGGAGGAATCGGAAGTATCCTGAATATGCTTCCTGGTATTGGCAGTAAGGCAAAAGACCTGGAAGATATGATTGATGAGAAAGCCCTCGACAGAACGAAGGCGATCATCCTTTCTATGACACAGAAAGAACGAAGCAATCCGGGAATCCTGAACATTTCCCGTAAAAACCGCATTGCAAAAGGTGCCGGCGTAGATATTGCGGAAGTCAATCGTCTTGTGAAACAGTTTGAACAGAGCAAGAAGCTCATGAAACAGATGCCTGGAATGATGGGCGGTAAAATGGGTAAAAGAGGCGGCTTCAAGCTTCCTTTTTAAATAAAAAACAATATAAATAAAAGATATTATAATGGAGGAAAACAAAAATGGCAGTTAAAATCAGATTAAGAAGAATGGGACAGAAGAAAGCACCTTTTTATAGAATCGTAGTTGCAGATTCCCGCAGCAAACGTGATGGAAAATGCATCGCTGAGATCGGAACATATGATCCGAACATCGAGCCAAGCGCTTATAAAGTAAACGAAGAAGAAGCTAAAAAATGGCTTGCTGCAGGTGCTCAGCCTACAGACGTTGTTGCTAAGATCTTCAAAGAAGCAGGAATCGAGAAATAAGAGATCCTTTTCGGGAGGTATGTAATGAAAGAATTAGTTGAAGTAATTGCAAAATCTCTTGTGGAACATCCGGATGAGGTAGTTGTCACCGAAAACGAAAAAGAAGATGCAGTTATCATTGAACTGAAAGTAGGACCTTCCGATATGGGAAAGGTCATTGGAAGACAGGGACGTATTGCGAAAGCAATCCGTACTGTTGTAAAAGCGGCTTCTTCAAAGAGCAGCAAAAAGGTAATTGTAGATATTCTGCAATAATAGTGAAACGGAGCTGTGGAAACATGGCTCCTTTTTTAAAGGGAGTTTTTTATGGAAGATTTATTAAAAGTTGGCGTAATCACGACAACTCATGGTGTTCGTGGTGAAGTCAAAGTCTATCCTACTACAGATGAACCGGAGCGTTTTCTTGATCTGGATTATGTATTGCTGGATACCGGAAAAGAACTTCGCAGACTGGATATAAAAAATGTCCGTTTTTTCAAAAATCTTGTTATTTTGAAATTTGACGGAATTGATAATATAAATGATATTGAAAAATATAAAGGCCGTGATCTCTGGATTCCACGTGAAGAAGCCCAGGAACTGGATGAAGGTGAATACTATATCGCTGATCTTCTCGGAATGAAAGTGATCCTGGAAGATGGAACAGAATTCGGAACTTTAAAAAATGTTATGGAAACAGGTGCAAATGATGTTTATATCGTAGATTCGATCGAACATGGAGAAGTACTTCTTCCTGCAATCAGGGAATGCATCCTTGATGTGGATATTGAAACAAACACAATGACTGTACATTTAATGAAGGGGCTTTTATAAATGAATTTTCATGTTCTGACACTTTTTCCGGAAATGATCGACCAGGGAATGCATACCAGTATTATCGGACGTGCGATCGCCGGCGGATATCTCTCGATCAATGCTGTGAATATTCGCGATTATGCGTTTAATAAACACCAGAAAGTAGATGATTATCCATACGGTGGCGGTGCCGGAATGCTGATGCAGGCAGAGCCTGTTTATCTTGCTTATGAGGCAATTCAGGAAAAACTGGGATATAAACCAAGAGTGGTCTATCTGACTCCTCAGGGG
>CAVBPN010000044.1:4994-5709 GCA_963597235.1 bacterium | reverse complement strand
TCAGGGGCAGGTTTTTCATCAGACTATGGCTAAAGAACTGGCACAGGAAAAAGATCTTGTTTTTCTCTGTGGGCATTATGAGGGAATTGATGAGCGTGTCCTTGACGAGATCGTTACCGATTACGTATCTATTGGAGATTATGTGCTCACCGGAGGCGAACTTCCGGCTATGGTCATGATGGATTCCATCTCCAGAATGGTGCCAGGTGTCTTAAGCAATCAGGAATCCGGAGAAACGGAATCTTTTGCCGGCAATCTGCTTGAATATCCTCAGTACAGCCGTCCGGAAGAATGGCATGGTCAGAAGGTACCGGCGGTACTTTTATCCGGCCATCACGCAAATATCGAGGCATGGAGACGGGAACAGTCTGTTTTGCGTACCGCAAAGCGACGCCCGGATCTTTTGAAAAAAGCGGATCTGACCAATAAAGAATGGAGCCAGGTCCGACAGTGGAAAAAAGAATGGAAAGCCGCTGAAAATGAGGCTACCAGGGAATAAAAAGGAGCAGTTTATGAAAACATCAGATTTTTACTATGATCTGCCGAAAGAACTGATTGCTCAGGATCCTCTGGAAGACAGAAGTTCCTCCAGACTTCTTCATCTTTCCATGAAAGACGGATCTTTTGAACACAGACATTTTACAGATATTCTGGACTATCTTCAGAAAGGAGATTGTCTGGTCATTAATGACACAAAAGTTATCCCGGCACGTTT
>CAVBPN010000044.1:2471-4984 GCA_963597235.1 bacterium | reverse complement strand
CGGGTGCAAAGATCACATTTGGGGACGGAATCTTAAAAGGTGAGATCATTGATGTGGTCGATGAGGGAAACCGCCTGATTCAGTTTCATTATGAGGGTATTTTCGAAGAAATTCTTGACCAGCTTGGAGAGATGCCGCTTCCTCCATATATCACACATAAATTAAAAGATAAAAACCGTTATCAGACTGTTTATGCAAAAAATGACGGTTCTGCCGCAGCACCGACAGCCGGTCTGCATTTTACAAAAGAACTTTTAAAGCAGGTAGAGGATATGGGTGTTAAAATCGCACATGTTACACTCCATGTCGGCCTCGGGACTTTCCGACCGGTAAAGGTAGATGATGTAGAACAGCATCATATGCATTCAGAGTTTTACATGGTTGAAGAAGACCAGGCAAAACTGATCAACGATACCAAAAAAAATGGTGGAAGAGTGATTTCTGTCGGAACGACCAGCTGCCGTACCCTGGAATCTGCTACTGATGAAACTGGCATTCTCCGGGCAGGAAGCGGATGGACAGAAATTTTTATCTATCCGGGATACAAATTCAAAATGATCGACGGACTGATCACGAACTTTCATCTTCCGGAATCCACGCTTCTTATGCTGGTATCTGCTCTCGCAGGTAAAGAACATATTATGGCAGCCTATGAAGAGACAGTAAAAGAACGTTATCGTTTCTTTTCCTTTGGGGATGCGATGCTGATACTCTAAAACGGGACTACCCTTTTTCCCTTTGATTTGCTATAATAGGCATATTGAAGAGAAAAAGGGTTTTTTATTTATTTTCAAAAGAATATACACACCAAAAGGAGAAGGATATATGGATACACCAATCATTGCCCAGTATTACAGAGAGACAGAACCAGAGAAGCGTAAAGAACTGCTGGAGCAGGCAATTGCATCCGGTGAAGACCAGAAAGCAAATGAAATCCGTAAAGAAATCTGGGAAGCACGTTATAAAGGAATCACAAATGACGGTGGTCTTGCCGATGGCTATCTGAAATTCTGGATGGCACTTGAATTTAACCGTAATGCAGGCCATAAAGTATTTGGTTCCGGCAGAGCACAGAAAGAGATCCGAAAAGAACTGGATGATGTAAAGTTCCGTGAGATCCGTGCTAAGAGTCCTTTGCATGAAGAACTTCTTCACAGAGAATGCCAGCACCTTGTCAGATTTTATATGACTCTCTGTGAAAAAGACAAAAACTATAACAGTGTACTCTGCGGACTGGTTACGATTAAAAAGGACAGTGCAAAAGCAAAGCTGCAGAGAGATATCTTTGAAACTGCGATACGTCTTCCACAGGAACTTGGCCTTGAAGAAGACCTGGACCTTCTGATAAAAGCTGCACGCGAAATGTTCGAACTGCAGTTCCCGGGAGAAAGACTCCCGGAATAAATATGACATATTAAGAAATACTATATGTACTATGTAAAAACGGAGGCAACAATGAATTTAGACGACTTAAAAGCATATAAACTTGTCAAAAAAGAGAACTTAAGTGACATCCGTTCTACGGGCTATCTGCTTCGTCATATTAAGACCGGAGCAAGAATCATGGTAATTGAGAACGATGATGAAAATAAAGTATTCAATATCGCTTTCCGCACTCCGCCGAAGAACAGTACCGGTGTCGCACATATCCTGGAACACAGTGTGCTCTGCGGATCCAGAGATTTTCCGTTAAAAGATCCATTTGTAGAACTGGTCAAGGGCTCTCTGAATACCTTTCTGAATGCGATGACTTATCCGGACAAAACCTGCTATCCGGTTGCCAGCTGCAACGATCAGGATTTCCAGAACCTGATGCATGTTTATCTGGATGCTGTATTCTATCCGAACATTTATAAGAAAGAAGAGATCTTCCGTCAGGAAGGATGGAGCTATCATCTGGAAAAACCGGAAGGCCCGCTGACCTATAATGGTGTCGTTTATAATGAGATGAAGGGCGCATTTTCTTCTCCGGACGATGTGCTTGAAAGAGATATTATGAACTCTCTGTTCCCGGATATCACCTATGGCTGTGAGTCCGGTGGTGACCCGGATAATATTCCGGATCTGTCCTATGAGGAATTCCTTGATTTCCACCGAACATATTATCATCCGTCCAACAGTTACATTTATCTGTATGGAAATATGGATATGGATGAAAAGCTTGATTTCATTGATAAAAAGTATCTTTCCTCATTTGACAGTCTGCATGTTGATTCTGAGATTCGCGAACAGCAGCCGTTTGATACCATGCATGATCTGGTAATGGAATATCCGGTTGCTGAGAGTGAGCGTGAAGAGAATAATTCTTATCTGGCATACAGTGTCGTAACAGGAACTGCTATGGATACTTTAAGATGTACTGCATTTGATATCCTTGACTATGCACTTTTAAGTACTCCTGGAGCACCTCTTAAGAAAGCACTTCTGGATGCTGGAATAGGATCTGATGTATACGGCTCTTATGAAGATGGAATCCGCCAGACTTATTTTGATGTTGTTGCAAAAGGTGCAGA
>CAVBPN010000044.1:0-2461 GCA_963597235.1 bacterium | reverse complement strand
TCTGACAGAAACTGTAAAAAATGGCGTTGACCCGAAAGCTCTGGAAGCAGGAATCAATTACATGGAATTCCGTTACAGAGAAGCGGATTTCTCTTCCTATCCGAAGGGACTGATCTATGGTCTGGATATTCTGGATAACTGGCTTTATGATGACGAACATCCATTTGCGCAGGTTCAGCTGATTCCGGTATTTGAAAAATTAAAAGAATTAAAAAATCAGGGATATTTCGAAGAACTGATTCAGAAATATCTTCTGGATAACCCGCATGGCTCTGTTCTGACACTGAATCCTTCCAGAGGTCTGACTGCCAGAAAAGCGAAAGCACTGGAGGACAAGCTGGCAGCACACCTTGCATCACTTTCCGAGGATGAAAAAGCTGAGATGGTTCAAAAGACCAGTGACCTCGAAAAGTATCAGGAAGCACCGGAAGATCCGGAAACTGCAAAGTGTATCCCTATGCTGAAACGAGAAGACATCCGAAAAGAGATCACACCATTTACAAATGAAGCTCTTGATGTAGACGGAAGTCTGTTCCTGTATCATGATGTCCCGACAAACGGAATCGGATATCTGGACCTGATGTTTGACCTGAAAGATCTTGCGGATGAAAAGATCCCATACCTCGGACTTCTGAAATCTGTACTTGGATATGTGGATACTGCTCATTATACCTACGGAGAACTTACAAATGAGATCAATGCACAGACAGGCGGTATCATGTGCGGCATAGAAGTCTTTGACCGTGCAGATTCTGTAGATGAATTCCATGCATTTTTCTCGGTCAGAGGTAAGGTCATGTATCCGAGAACAGACATCCTGTTTAAAATGATCCGTGAGATCATCAACACATCCAGCCTTGAAGATACGAAACGTATTCATGAGATCATCTCTCAGGTAAAATCAAGGGCACAGTCCAGTCTGGTAAGCGCAGGGCATTCTACTGCCGTACTCCGTGCAGCGTCCTACAGTTCACCTATGGCTGCATTCCAGGATAAGATGGCAGGAATCGCATATTATCAGTTTATTGAAAAACTGGACAAAGAATTTGAAGAATGCAAAGAGGACCTTGTTGAGAAGCTTGCCCAGCTTATGAAGGAAGTCCTTCGTCCTGAGTACTTAACTGTCAGCTACACCGGAGAAAAAGAATCTCTTACCGATGTGCAGAAACAGGTAAAGGCCCTGAAACAGACACTGCATCAGGAAGTAATCTGTGTACAGCATCAGGATCCTGTATGTGAAAAGAAAAACGAAGGATTTACGACATCCGGTCAGGTACAGTATGTGGCACAGGCCGGAAACTTCCGTAAGAAAGGTTATGAATATACAGGTGCGTTGAATATTCTGAAGGTTGCTCTGAGCTATGATTACCTCTGGACGAATATTCGTGTCAAAGGCGGTGCATATGGCTGTATGAGCGGCTTTAAACACAGTGGTGAGAGTTTCTTTGTTTCCTATCGTGATCCGCATCTGAAACGTACTCTGGATGTGTTCAAGGGCATTCCGGAATATGTACATTCCTTCCATGCAGATGAAAGAGAAATGACAAAATACATCATCGGAACTATCAGTGGTAAAGATGTACCACGTACTCCGAAGATGCAGGGTGCAGTTTCCAGAAGTGCATGGTTCTGTGGAGTTACTGAAGAAATGGCTCAGAAAGAGCGAGATGAGATCCTCGGTGCAGAAGAAAAAGATATTCAGGCACTTGCTCCACTGATCGAGGCGATTCTCGCAGGTGATGCGATCTGCGTTGTCGGAAGTGAATCTGCGATTGAAAAAGAAAAAGAACTGTTTGATACAGTCCTTCCTCTGATCAGCTGCTGAAACAGAAAATAGTGTATAAGAAATATACAGGAGTTATCATAAATGAAAGAAAATTTTAAATCAGGTTTTACTGCGATCATTGGCCGCCCGAATGTCGGAAAATCCACATTAATGAATCATCTGATCGGCCAGAAGATTGCAATCACCTCAAAGAAACCGCAGACAACCCGTAACCGTATCCAGACAGTTTATACCTGTGAAGACGGCCAGATTGTTTTCCTGGATACACCAGGTATCCATAAAGCAAAGAATAAGCTTGGCGAATACATGGTACAGGTAGCAGAGCGTACGTTAAAAGACGTTGATGTGATCCTGTGGCTTGTAGAACCGACAATCTTCATCGGAGCCGGAGAACGTCATATCGCAGAGCAGCTGAAAGGGCTGCATCTGCCGGTCATCCTTGTGATCAATAAAGTTGACACCGTTGATAAAGATGAGATTCTGAAGGCAATCGATACTTACCGTAAGCTTTATGATTTTGATGAGATCATTCCGTGTTCCGCACTCCGTAACCAGAACACCGAAGACATTATCCCGTGTATCCTGAAATATCTGCCGTATGGTCCGATGTTTTATGATGAGGATACCGTAACAGACCAGCCACAGAGACAGATTGCCGCCGAGATCATCCGCGAA
>CAVBPN010000043.1:0-2279 GCA_963597235.1 bacterium | reverse complement strand
AGTCAATACTGATCGGATCACAATAATTGAGTGTTTCCTGAAAATCAGACAGAATATCCTGAACGACTTTGTTTTTGAAAAACCAGACACCGTTTTCAAAATGCAGATACAGGCTTCGATAATCCAGATTGATCGTGCCGACAACTGCTATCTCATCGTCGCAGACGAAAGATTTTGCATGAAGGAATCCGGGCTGATATTCATAAATATGAACGCCGGCTTCCAAAAGCTGCTCATAATAAGACTGCGTCAGCAGGAATACCATTTTTTTATCCGGAATCCCCGGAGTCATAATGCGGACATCAACGCCGCTTTTTGCTGCCAGACAGAGGGCAGTCATCATTTCATTATCGATGATCAGATATGGCGTACAGATATATACATATTTTCGGGCACGGTTAATGATATTCAGATAAACATTCTCGCCAACGATCTCTCCGTCGAGAGGGGTATCGCTGTAAGGCTGTACATATCCATCATTTTCAAAAGAATCTGAATGAAAATGATGAGGAAAGTATAATTCATGGTCAATTGGTTCTGCAGAATTGGAAATTACATACCACATGTGAAGAAACATGACTGTCATATTCCAGACTGCCTCACCTTTCAGCATGACAGCTGTATCTTTCCAATGACCGAAACGCCGTTTCTGATTAATGTACTCATCAGCAAGATTGATTCCACCGGTAAAACCGGTTTTTCCATCAATGACGCAGATTTTACGGTGATCACGGTTATTCTGGACGACATTTAAAAGCGGCCGGAACGGATTAAATACCTGACACTGAATTCCCTTTTTGCGAAGAAAGCGCTCATAGTGATACGGGAGAGTCGTCAGACAGCCGAAACCATCATAGATCAGACGAACATCAACGCCTTCAGATGCTTTACGCTCAAGAATGTTCAGAATCGTACGCCACATTACACCATCATTGATGATAAAATATTCAATATAAATATAGTGTTCTGCCTGTTCAAGCTCGCTGACAAGAACCGGGAACATATCATCTCCTACCTGAAAATATTCGGCAGTTGTATTAGTGTGGACCGGAAAACTGGAATATTGGTGAATATATTTTGACTGAACAGCGGCTGATGATGATTCTGCTTCGAGATTTTCAGCAACTTCAGCATTCTGCTTCATATAAGGGAGACTTTCTTCCTGAACCTGTGCGTATTTGTTCTGAATGGCCTGTGCGATTCTGGATTTACCAAAAAGCAGATACAGAAGTACACCAAATACAGGAACTGTCAAGATCAGGATTGTCCAGCCAAGCTTGTAGGAAGGGTTGATCTTTTTGTTTACGATCCACAGAACAATCAAAACACTGAGAATTCCTATTATGTTAGAAAAATATTTTGAATATGCAGCCAGTCGCCATGCGGTGATCAGCAGCCATGCAAGCTGGAGCATCAGGGCAACAGCCACATAAAAAATTCTGTTGAATAATAACTGTAAGATTTTTTTGAAGGTATGGATGATACGATACATAAGATTCCTTTTCAAATGTTGTTACAACATTGTTAATCAGGTGACGATTCATAATTTTAAAAATCCCTGACGGACTTGTCGTCAGGGATTTTTTGCGCACAATTAATTATATTTACGTTTTCTTGCGGCTTCAGATTTTTTCTTACGACGAACACTTGGTTTCTCGTAATGCTCTCTCTTGCGGATTTCCTGCTGGATACCTGCTTTTGCACAGCTTCTCTTGAATCTGCGAAGAGCGCTATCTAAAGTCTCGTTTTCTTTTACGATAACGTTTGACATAGACTCACACCTAACCTCCCTCCAGTTGTAGATTGTGCTAAAATACAACTGTCTGGGTATTTTTCTTGCACGAGTGTTATTATATAACATAGTGATAACATTCGTCAACAACTTTTGGCTAAATTTAGAAAAAAATTATTTCTGACAAAAAATGTGTTTTTAGTGAATCTGCTGTTCCAGGATTCCTGCTGCTGCTTTGACTGCTTCGTCCGCTTTTTCCGGATTCTTTCCGCCGGCCTGAGCCATGTTCGGACGACCGCCGCCGCCACCGCCTACGATCGCTGCGACACCTTTGATGAGGTTTCCTGCATGTGCTCCTGCTTTCTGTGCTGCATCGGTAGCCATTGCAAGGAGATTTACTTTGCCGCCGTTTACGGCTGCAAGGACAACAACGCCCTCTCCGATCTTCTCTTTGAGCTGATCGCCAAGATCACGAAGTCCGTTCATGTCAACACCCTCAACCTTAGCTGCGAGGAGTTTCACGCCCTTGACATCTACGATCTGGTTC
>CAVBPN010000042.1:758-3187 GCA_963597235.1 bacterium | reverse complement strand
CCCGTGTATAGATATCCCGGACAGCTGCCAGATAAAAGGATTCTGATTCATATAAAAGACTGTAGCAGGTACGATTTCGCCCGTGAACAGCTATTTTTTCATACTGCTTTTTCAGAAAATCCAGTTCGTGGAGGAATTCTTCTTTAGTAGCCTCGGCGGCGTTTGTGCGGGCAATAAGACCGTAGCCACGGTCAGGGAGATTTCGTTCTTCTTCCAGCCATTTATTTAGAAGGCTGCTCTCTTCTTTAGAAAGTTTGTTGGAGAAGCCTATTTTGCGGTTGCCGGTGGTGAGGACAAGATATTTGCCGGAAAAGTTCAGGTTTGCGGTCAGTGCAGGAAGTTTTCCCTTCATGGCTTCGCGGTTGATCTGGACCAGGAGCTGGTCGCCAGGACGCAGGGGTTGGTCTGGTTTTCGTCCGTCTGTGAAAATGGCATTTTCGCACTGGTTCAGCGGCAGATAGCCATTTACGGAATCGCTTAAACGGACAAAAGCCGCCTGGATATTGGCGGCAATGTTTTCGACTTGTCCTACGTAAATATTGTTAAGAGTATTTTTCTTTCCGGATGGCTCCAGACGAAGTTCTACGACTTTCTGGTCCCTGACGACTGCACAGACGGTACAGAGAACTTCGTTAAGGAGCATTTCTGTAATGATCAGCTTATTCAACTTCTTCACCTAATGCTTCCATAGAAACGAGTTTCAGATGTTCTTCATCACCTTTGTTGGCATAAATCTCGCGGCGTTCGATCATATATGCAAACGGAAGAGGCTCCTCGCCCATCCAGCGAAGGAAGGTATCCATGACAAGTTCCGGTTTTGTGTAGTTGGAGCTTGCAGAAGCAAGCTGCATGAAAACGCCTTCTCCGTCAAGATGCATCTCATAAATATATGGACGGATGTCTATGGTCTTTTCGCTGCGCTTTGTCTTTTTGGTTACGATAATCTCTTTCTGGGAAAGGAATCCTTCCAGCTTTTCTCTCCAGGATGCAGCAGGTTCTTTTCCTTCACGGAACTGTACAAAGTAGTCGGCTGCTGCCACCAGAGCCATGGCTGTGCTTGCCTTACCGTCCTCTACCTGACGGGCAGAACATACCGAAACGCCATCCACCATGACTGCATTCAGACGTTCCTCGATTTCCTTTGTCGGAACGGTATCTGTCAGTTCCATGTCAAAATATTCTCCGAGGCTGGTAGTTCCTACACCGAGCGGTGCTGCGAAGGACATGATCATATGCGGGCTGTATCCGCCGGAAAAAGAAACCGGCAGTTCTGCACGGCGGATCGCTTTCTGGAAATAACGCATGGTGTCCAGATGTCCGACAAATTTCATATGGCCGGTTTTTGCAAATTTAATTCTTACTTTCACAGCACACACCTCCTTTGAATTTGAGAACACCACAGCCGGAACATTTTTGACGGCAGTTTGGTGTTACAGTTTCTGCTTTTGCCTGCGCCCATTCACGGATCAGGAATTTCTTGGTCACGCCTGCGTCAATGAAATCCCATGGAAGGATCTCGTCGGTGCTGCGCTCACGGAGCGTATAGAACTCAATATCTACACCGGTCTCTTTGAATGCTTCTTTCCAGATATCGTAATGAAAGCTTTCGGACCAGGCATCATAAAGAGCACCCTTTTCATATGCTTTGAGAATAACCTTGGAGCAGCGTCTGTCACCTCTTGCAAGGAAACCTTCCAGAACAGTGACATCCGGCTCATGCCAGTTGTAGCGGATACTTCTCTGGTTTAACTGCGCACGGATTTCACTCTTGACTACTTTTGCTTTCTCAATAAAATCTTCTTCGCGGAACATCGGAGCCCACTGGAATGGAGTGAACGGCTTCGGTACGAAGAAGGAAGTGCTGACATTGATCTGAACTTTTCCTTTTCTCTGTTCTTTCGGAACGGTTTCATAATAAGTTTCTGCAATCTTCTGTGCCAGATGAGCAATGCCCTTCATGTCGTCCTCTGTCTCGGTAGGGAGACCAAGCATGAAATAAAGTTTTACCTGATTCCAGCCGCCCTTGAAGGCCTCGCTGGCACCATGCAGGATATTTTCTTCGGTAAGTCCTTTATTGATAACGTTACGAAGTCTCTGAGAACCCGCCTCCGGGGCAAAAGTCAGGCTGCTTTTCTTGACATCCTGTACCTTGCTCATAACATCCAGGGCAAAGGCATCGATTCGAAGGGACGGCAGGGAAATATTGACTGCCTCCTCGCGGAACTCATCAATCAGGAAATTTACAATTTCTTTAAGCTGACTATAATCACTGGAACTCAGAGAACTTAAGGAAACCTCCTCATGTCCGGTATTTTTGAGCATGATTCTTGCAGATTCCTTGAGAGTCTCCACGTCGCGCTCCCTTGTAGGACGGTAGATCATACCTGCCTGACAGAAACGGCAGCCTCGGATACAGCCACGCTGGATCT
>CAVBPN010000042.1:0-642 GCA_963597235.1 bacterium | reverse complement strand
GCTTCCAGATTGTTGTAATCCTTATCCATGTCAATAATGAGCTGTTTTTCTACTTTTTCCGGCACACCTGCATGCCTTGGACGGAAAGATTCGATCGTACCATCTTCTTTATAAGTAACTTCATAAAGAGACGGTACGTAGATGCCAGGGATCTGTGCAGCTTTCAGAAGGAAATCCTGTCTGCTGCCACCGGCTTTCTTGTTTGCCTTGTATGCGTCAAACAGAGCGTCATAGACAGTCTCTCCCTCTCCAATATAAAAGAGGTCAAAAAACTCTGCCAGTGGCTCCGGATTATACGCACAGGCACCACCGCCGATTACGATTGGATCATTTTCTTCGCGTTCCGCTGACAAAAGTGCGATTCCACTGAGGTCCAGAAGCTGAAGCACGTTTGTATAACACATCTCATATCCAAGAGTGATTCCAAGGAAATCAAACTCCTTCACCGGGTCCTGAGACTCCAGCGTAAAGAGTGGAATCTTCTCCTTACGCATGATCTTGTCCAGATCCGTCCATGGAGAAAAAAGACGCTCACACCATACATCGTCTCTTTTGTTAAACATATCATATAAGATCATCATGCCGAGGTTTGACATACCTATCTCGTACACATCCGGGAACGCCATCGCAAACCGGATATCT
>CAVBPN010000041.1:1163-10902 GCA_963597235.1 bacterium | reverse complement strand
GGTTTTTTTTCTAATTCAGCCATTATGTTTTCTCCTTATATTATTAATTGGAACGAATGTCCGGAGTTATACACCGAAGATAGCCATGAATGTTCCGGCTGCAACGGCTGTTCCGATTACACCGGCTACGTTTGGTCCCATTGCATGCATCAACAGGAAGTTTGTAGGATCTGCTTCTGCACCGACTTTCTGAGAAACTCGAGCTGCCATAGGAACGGCAGATACACCTGCGGAACCAATCAGAGGATTGATCTTTCCACCAGAGAGTTTGCACATCAGTTTACCAAGCATACATCCACCGAATGTACCGAATGCAAATGCTACAAGTCCGAGAACAACGATTTTCAGGGTATCAACATTAAGGAATGCTTCTGCACTTGTGGAAGCACCTACAGATGTACCGAGCAGGATAACTACGATGTACATCAGGGCATTGGATGCAGTCTCTGTCAGCTGTTTAACGACACCTGATTCACGGAACAGGTTACCAAGCATCAGCATACCTACCAGCGGAGCTGTTGTAGGAAGCAGTAAGCATACAACGATTGTGATAACGATCGGGAAAAGGATTTTTTCCAGCTTGCTTACCGGACGAAGCTGATCCATTTTGATTTTACGTTCTTTCTCTGTAGTGCAGAGTTTCATGATTGGTGGCTGGATGATCGGAACGAGAGACATATAGGAATATGCCGCTACCGCGATCGGTCCCATCAGAGAAGTTTGTCCGAGTTTTCCTGCGAGGAAAATAGAAGTAGGACCATCTGCTCCACCGATAATGGAAATCGCTGCAGCTGCTTTTCCGTTGAATCCAAGGAAGATTGCAAGGAAATATGCTACGTAGATACCAAGCTGTGCAGCAGCTCCAAGAAGGAAACTCTTTGGATTTGCAATCAGCGGACCGAAGTCTGTCATCGCACCAACACCCATGAAGATCAGAGATGGAAGAATACTCCACTCATCAAGTATATAGAAGTAATGCAGAAGACCACCAACACCGTTGGACATGTCCTCTGGGTTTGCCATAATGTCTGGATAAATATTTACCAGAAGCATACCAAAAGCAATCGGAACCAGAAGAAGCGGTTCAAATCCCTTTTTAATGGCGAGAAATAAGAATACACACGCCACTGCGATCATCAGGTAATTTCCCCATGTAAGATTGAAGAAAGCAGTCTGATGGATCAGGTTGGACAAGGTTTCTGTTACATAAGACATTTGATTACCTCCCGTCCTAGTTCATTGTAGCCAGAGTATCTCCGTTTTCTACGGATGCACCTTCGGATGTATCAATGCTGGCTACAGTACCATCCTGCGGAGCAACAACTGGAATTTCCATTTTCATGGATTCGAGGATGACAATGCTGTCACCGGCTTTTACAGCCTGACCTGCAGATGCTACTACTTTAAGAACTTTACCTGGTACAGAAGCGGTAACTTTAACAGCGCCTGCGCCTGCTGCCGGAGCTGCTGCTTTTGGAGCTGCTGCCGGAGCGGCCTTAGGAGCTGCAACTGGTGCTGCTGCCGGAGCGGAAACGCTTCCTGTTTCTTCTACAGTAACTTCATATGCTGTTCCGTTTACAGTGATTGTATAACTTTTCATTTTAAATCCTCCTAATGGTCAATTACCTTTTTTTACGATTGATTTTACGGATGGAACGAACAACAAATCCGTCTGTTGAAGTTCCTTCGGATGCTGCGATAGCTGCTGCAATTACAGCAATCAGTTCTGAATTATCAGTTTCCTGTACAGGAGCTGCCACAACCGGAGCCGGTGTCGGTGCAGAAGCTGCCTCTTCAGCTGCTTTTTTCTTTGCTTTTGCTTCCTGTGCTCCGGATCCCGGAATAAACTGGAACAGAGAAATCAGGAAAATCAGCATCACAAGAATTACAAATACAGTACCGAGGCCCATTATAGTATTGAGCGCAGCGTTTTTCATTGTCGTGCCAAATGAATATTTAACATCTACAGAAAGTGATGTAGGGGTAAGATTTTCGTCGAATACATAAATGAATTCGGCATCTTCTTTTTCAAATTCAACAGGTACAGTTGCCGTGTATTCATCATTGGAATATTCGACCTCTGCTGAACCTGTTTCCTTCAGGTCTCCAAGTTCTTCTCTTACACTGTCCCACGCGGTCATGGCATTTTCAGTAAAGTCGTCACCAGATTCTTGATATGCAGCGATCTCATCATCTGTCAGAGGAATGATCGTCTCGGTCAGTCCCTCGGCAGTTGTCTCAATCGTTGATTTTGTCGACTCATCAATATCGCTGTCTGCCATAACCAGCGATGTACCGGAAAATGTAATTGATGCGGCACATACAACTGCTGTCAGGACAGAGGAAGCTTTTTTAAACATCTGATTCATATGCTCACCTCACTTAGACTGTGCCATGTTTTTTGGATGGACGGTCTTCTCTCTTTGTGAAAAGCATTTCAAAAGCACCGATTACATATTTACGTGTATCAGCCGGAACAATTACGGTGTCAACATAGCCTCTTGCTGCGGCAGACTCTACATTGGACTGAAGCTCTCTGTATGTAGCTGCTTTTTCATTAAGTACTACTGCTTCTTCGCCCGGATACATGATTTTGGCTGCGAGAGAAGCATCCATCATACCGATCTCAGCGTTATCCCATGCATACACAAGATCAGCGCCTATAGATTTGCTGTTCATTGCCACATATGCAGTTCCATATGCTTTGCCGATAACAACGTTTACTTTCGGAACAGTTGCATCTGCAAATGCGTGAACCATTTCGCCAACTGCTTTTGCAATCATTTTTTCACTGCAGAGAGTTGCTTTGAATCCTGTTACATTTGTAAGTGTCAGAACCGGGATATCAAATGCATCACAGAATTTAACGAATCCGGCTGCTTTTCTTGCACCTCTTGCAGAGATGGTTCCATCGAATTCTTCTGCTTTATTTCCTTCTGCGTCATAAACTTCTGTTCTGTTAGCTACAGCACCAACAGTTGCTCCGTTCAGACGAAGAAAACCTGTAACAACATCTTTACCATAGTCTTTCTTTGTTTCGAAGAAGATGCCGTTATCAGCGATTCTGGAAAGTGCAATAGATGTATCGCCTGCACATGCTGCGATATCATCACATGTACGGTTCAGGTCATCAGTGCATTCTACAAAAGAATCGTTGTCTTCGAAGTTAGAAGGAAGAAGTCCGATCAGCTGACGGATCTGTCCAAGGATTTCTTCTTCAGAGCCTGTTCCGTCTACAAGACCAGTTTCTTCACTCTGGAATGCAGCAGCTGCTGTATCACATTTCTCAGTATAATTTCCATCCAGTGCGTTCGGGCTGTTTACGAACATTTTGCCTTTTTTGGATTCGATAAATGTGAAATCTGTAAGAGCCGGGATGATTGCCATACCACCACCGCATCTACCAAATACAGCTGTGATCTGAGGAATCATTCCGGAAGCCAGTGTCTGTTTCAGGTAGATGGATCCGAATGCTTCGAGAGCGTCGGTAGCTTCCTGAAGACGCATACCTGCACAGTCAACAAGACCGATCACAGGAGCTCCTGTCTTCATTGCAAGGTCATACAGAGCGGTAATCTTTCTGGCATGCATTTCACCAACAGTTCCGTTTAATACGGAAACGTCCTGGCTGTATACATATACAAGATTTCCGTCAATCACACCATATCCGGTGATAACACCGTCTGAAGGCGCTTTTGTCTCAGTTAAATTGAAATCTGTGGATCTGGCTGTTACGCTTTTTCCGATCTCAACAAAACTGTTTGCGTCAAGCAAAGAAGTGATTCTTGTGCCTGCTAAGCTTTGTGTTGCATTACTCATTCTTTCTTGCCCTCCATTTTATAAAATTTTAAATATAACCAAAATTTTAGCCGATTATAATTGTAACCTGTTTTCAATATTTTTTCAATAGATTTCCTGTTTTTTTGTTAAAAGTTTAACTCCCATGTCGTTTTTTCTACAGCCTGCCTGTGAAATGCCGATATATAGAACAGAAATACTGAATCTGTTTCAGACAGCAAAAAACTTCTCCTGCATTAGGAGAAGTCTGAACTGTTAATGAAAAAAATTCTTAAATACAAGCTCGGCACAGTGGGTAAATGTATTTTTCTGAATCGTCTGTGTTGCAAGTATAGGATAGGAAAATATTTTTTCACCATTGAGAAGATAAACAAGTCGTCCGATCTGCTCTCCTTTTCTGACCGGAGCACTTAAGTGCTCTTTGAGGCGGACCTGGTATTGAAGATGATCCTCTGTGCCGACCAGAATCTGCTGATTCTTTTCCTCTTCTGAGACAGATATGCTGCCTCCCGTATATACAGAGCTGTCTGCTCCAAAATCATCTATAATACCATTCTGTACAGAAATATAGGAAAGCTCCGGTTCATGCCAGAAGGTCCGGTAGTTATAGTTGTCATTTCCATAATCAAGAAGGCTCAGTGTATCATGCCACTTATAAGTTTTGTGACCGGGCCAGCCGGCACCGAGGAGTGAAACGATAAAAGTCTTTCCATCTTTCCAGCAGGCGCATACATAACAGTATCCTGCGTCACCGGTATATCCGGTCTTTCCGGATAGTATGCAGTCTGTCATGTGAAGCAGTGCATTTGTATTGTGAACGGAAAACTGTCTTTTTTTACTCAGATCGGAAAAGGTGTATTCTTCTGTCTGCGTGATCTTTAAAAAAACCTCATTTCTGATTGCATAACGCATGATCAGAGCCAGATCCTCGGCTGTTGTATGATGGGTTCCCTCTGCATCTTCTGCATCCAGACCGTTCGGTGTAATAAAATGTGTGTTTTTGCAGCCGATCTCTTTTGCTTTCTTATTCATCATGGAGGCGAAATTTTCCACGGTTCCTCCAATACACTCGGCAATTGCAACTGCGGAATCGTTATGACTCTGCAGCATCATAGAATAAAGAAGATCCTCCAGATAATACAGCTCTCCGTCTGCGAGTCCAAGCCGGACCTCCGGCTGACCGGCCGCATTTTTGGAAATTACGACATAGTCATCACCGTGGCCGTTTTCCAGTGCAAGGATACAGGTCATTACTTTCGTTGTGCTTGCGTTTGGACGGGGCGTATCACCGGCTTTTTCGTACAGGACCCGTCCGGAGTCGCCATCCATCAGCACGGCTGATAATGCATACAGATCATTTGGAAAATTTTCTGCCGCAGAAACAGTCAGAACGTTTATAAGTAATGAGCTGACCAACGACAGGATTAAAACAGTTTGCCTGATAGTCATAGTCCCACCTTTCTCATATAGGACTATTTTATGCGGATCAGAACAGAATCATTCCAGAAGGCAGTTCAGCCATTGTAAGTCAGAAACCATCGCTCGGACAGAGCTTTTTCTTCTTTGGAAAGCTGAAAAAGTTCTGTCAGTTCCTGCGGAGCCTGTGCAAGGGCATGATTAAATAAAGCATGAAGGGAATGCACCGGTACAGCACTTCCGGGGATCGGGTCTTTTTCCATGAAGTATTCCATCATTTCTGAAGAAAGTTTCTTTCCTGCAACACGCGAAAGAAACATGAGGAATTTTTTACGACGTCCATGGTTATCATATACCAGACAGTTTGTGATCAGTTTCATCAGTCTGAGTGAGGACTGGATTTCTTTTGTGCGTATTTTGGGAATGGCTCTGTGGATCACACATGCGTAGGTGATCCGTGGGACGATTCCGCAGGCCGGATAATAATGACAGGGATTTTTATGCGTTTCAAGCATCAGTGTCCGGTCAAATTCCTTTTCAAGCAGTGTGTGGGAGATAACTCCGCGTTCAGCCATTTCATAAACGAATGGATGGCAGGCACTGTCCAGAAGATAATGACAGCCAAATCCGAGAAGGTAGGCAAGAAGCTTTTCGTCGTGCGTATCTCTTACCAGAGTCATGCCACGTTCAAAGAAAGGGGCTGCACATTCGCGGTGCATGGCAATTCCGGTTCCCGTGACTTTCGGTTTCAGCATATCGTAAAAAAGAATATCCGGTCCATGAAGCCCGATTCGAAATAAATTTGTGTTTCTGCGGATCACTTTTTGAATTTCCGCAGGAAGTTTGGAATATACTTTTTTCCCGAACAGATCATGAGCATAGGTAGTTGGCATTCGGGACACCTCTCTTTCTTATATAACAGGATTTTATATAATGCCCGGATTCTCAGACATCAAGTCGGAGCTGAATCTCCTCTTCTGCCTCCGCTTTAAAATCTTCGAGCCGGACCGGATCAACGGAAGGAAGCTCTTCCAGTCCCTGAACACCGAAACAGCGGAGAAATTCCTCTGTGGTTCCGAAAAGAATCGGACGGCCGGGCGCATCCAGACGTCCAAGTTCCCGGACAAGTTCATATTCTACCAGTTTGTTGATCGCATGATCACATTTTACACCACGGATTTTTTCAATCTCTGCTTTTGTGACCGGCTGTTTATATGCAATGATGGAAAGGGTCTCCAGCATGACATCAGTAAGAGCCGGTTTTTTCGGATGCATGGCCAGACGGATCAGGCATTCGTAATATTCTTTTTTGCTGCACAGCTGATAAGACTGCTCCAGTTCGATGATCTGTATACCGCGGTCCTTTTTCTGGTATTTGTCCATCATATTCTGGATGATCTTACGGGTGGTTTCTTTATCCTGTTGGATGGCATCTGCAATCTGTGACAGTTCTACGGATTCCCCCATTGTAAACAGGATTGCTTCAATAGCAGCTTCTAGTTTTTTTATTTCCATATAAATATTTTCCTCAACAGATATTTTATAATAAATATTTTGTTTGATCGTTTGAATCACTCATCTGCAAATTCTGTCAGATGTGTCCATGTTTCCGGATCCTGTGTAACATCGACCTGGATATCATCAAACAGTTCATCCTGCTGCACATGGATATATCCCATTTTCATCAGCTCCAGGATGGAAAGAAAGGTTACAATGACCTGAACACGGGATGACTGGCTTGTAAGGAGCTGACGAAAACTGAATTTCCGATGCTCTGCGGCATAACTTTTCATTGCAAGCATTTTGTCGGAAAGACTTACTTCTTCTTTTTCAATCGTACCAAACTTACTTCGGATCGGGTCAATTTTTGATTCCTGTCTTTTCAGAATAGACTGGTAGATATTATTGAGCTTTTCCAGTGTCAGACCGGCCAGGAGTTCTGACGGGTCAACCGGTTCACGATATTTCAGTACTTCGTCGGGAATGGTTGGCGTTTTATAAAAAACACCGACAGCATTGTCCATACAGTCCTTCAGCTCGTAGGACATATATTTGTACATTTTGTATTCCAGAAGTTTCTGAACGAGTTCTTCTCGCGGGTCTTCCTCTTCTCCCTCTTCATCCACTTCTTTAGGAAGGAGCATTTTACATTTGATATCAAGCAATGTGGCGGCCATGACCATGAATTCACTCATAGTTCCCAGATCCTCCTGATCCATGGAATGAATGTATTCCATATACTGGTCTGTGATCTCAACGATTGGAATATCATAGATGTCTATTTTATTTTTTTCAATCAGGTGAAGAAGCAGGTCAAGTGGACCTTCAAACACATTGATTTTAACAGGTATTGCCATGTTCCGTGTTCCTTTACTGGTGTTTTTTTGCGTGAGGATGCAAATCTATAAGAATCAGTTCCCGAGGGTTATGGATACGAATCGGAATCGTATGTTCCCCAAGACCTGCACTCACGACCATATGTTGCTGCCCTTTTTTGAATTCACCACAGCAAAACGGCGGAAAAAGCAGATACTGGGGGCAGGTAAGCCCATGGTTCTGATCCAGACGCAGGATCCCGCCATGATAGTGTCCGGACAGGATCAAATCCGCTCCCCAGGAAAAATAAGTATTTCCGTATTTGGGATTATGTGCAAGAAGTACATGAAATCCCGGCTGTGACGGAGTGCCGATCATCTGTTCCATGGAAGTCAGACTTAAAGCGGGTGAATTTGGTTTATGATAGTATTCGATCGGGAGTTCAAGCCCGTGAAATACAAAGTCAGTTCCTTTCAGTCGGACAGACATATGTTCGTTATGAAGAAAACAAATGCCTGCACAGGTAAGAAGCTTTTCATAATTGGAATAAAAAACTGCTGTTTCCGGGTTCAGGAGCATTTTATACTCATGGTTTCCAAGTGCATAAAAAACAGGTATCTGGTCACAAAGGCGAAGCAGCAGACCGGCTGCCGCTTCCAGTGTTTCCGTATTTCTGCTGACAACCAGATCACCGCAGATCAGGATGGCGTCAGGATGGCTGTCAATGATGGATTTATATAAGGTCTGATGATTATTCCCAAATACAAGGCCATGAAGATCGGCAAGGACTGCAAAACGAACCTTGCGTTTTCCGGTAAGTTTGGAAGAGGGAATGTTATAAGTACTTATTTTGAAGCTTTTCATTGCTCTCCTTTATAAGACAGGTTATTTGCCGAATCCACAGTTCGGGAAGGTACAGACTTCGCAGTTCAGGCACAGGCCGCCTTCTCCATATGAAGCAATCTCCTCTGCAAGGATACGGTCATCAGCCATGATCCTTGGAAGAATCAGGTCAAACACAGTTCTTTTTGCATACATTACACAGCCCGGAAGACCAAGGATCGGAATCACTTTATCGTTTTTTCTGTAATAGGAAAGAAGAAGCATGGCTCCCGGGAGGACCGGTGCACCATAGCTAACGATCTCGGTCCCGGTATCTTTTATTGCGCCCGGAGTACGGTCATCCGGATCGACACTCATTCCACCGCTGCAGATTACTATATCTGTCCCTTCTTCTATAAATTTCAGAATATCAGAAGTAATCTGGGACCGGTCATCTCCCGGAAGTGTCTGCCCCATGATCTGACAGGAAAATTCAGAAAGCTTTTCTTTCAGGACAGGAGTAAAGGTATCCTGGATCAGGCCCTTCTGGACTTCACTTCCGGTTGTGACGATCCCGGCCTTTTTGGAATGATATGGCAGAATGGAAAAAATCGGTTCTGCGCCGGCTGCTTCTTCAGCTCTGTCCATTTTGGCTTTTTCGATGACAAGAGGGATGATTCTTGTACCGGCGATCTTATCTCCTTTTTTTACCGGAAAATCTCCATGTCTGGATGCAATCATCATTTCACCGAGACTGTTGACAGCGAGCAGTGCATCGCGACGGATTTTCAGAACGCCATCACAGTCCGCAATCAGCTCAATCTTTCCCTCTTTAATATCACTGCCATGCATATGTTCATCGGCAGAAATACGGTAAAGAATCTCTGCAGCTTCATTTTCATGGAGAATTCCCTCCTGCCTTTCCCAGACAAAAAGATGTTCCTTCCCGACAGAAAGAAGTGCAGGGATATCTTCCTCGCGGACAACATGACCCTTTTTGAAAAGGACACCTTTCTTTTCATCTTTTATAATCTGTGTGATGTCATGACAAAGTACATGCCCTACAGCATCTTCTGTACGAATTTCTTTCATTGTATTCGCTCTCCTGTTCCTGCGATAATCTGAAAAATCATTTGGATATTATTATACCCCGAACAGGAGGAAATTGTCAAAATAATTGTTAACACCAGAAAGCACTGGCAACATCTTTCAGGCAGTCCATATATTTTAATGCTCTTACAGAATCAGAATACAGAAGGGGGACACGGCCGAGTTCTTTTCCGCCATAGGAATATACAGCTTCACCGGCCTTGGTTCCTTTTTTGACAGGGGCTTTTACTGATTCGGGAAGAAGATACTTTTTATCTGCTTCTGTAATTTTATTTCC
>CAVBPN010000041.1:0-1153 GCA_963597235.1 bacterium | reverse complement strand
CCATTCCTGACAGAGATTGGAAGAAGCGTTTCGGAATCCTTGTCTTCATAAATACTGCATCTGGAAAAACCATAATCCAGAAGAGATGCGGCATCTTTTAATCTTGCTTTATAATCCGGTGCCGCCATTATGACAGAAATCAGATTCATACCATCCCGTTCTGCAGCGGCAGAAAGACAGAACCCGGCCTTACTCGTACTTCTTGTTTTCAGTCCCTTACAGCCAGGGTAAGTGCGAATCAGCCGGTTGGTATTTGTGAGTCCGAATTCTCTGGTTCCCTGCCGGGTCTCATGGATAATGTTTTCCATCCATATAGAAGAATAATTAAAAATTTCCGGATATTTTGTGATCAGTTCCCGACTCATAAGGGCGATATCATTTGCAGTTGTGTAGTGTTCGTCTGAATCCGTGAGACCGCAGCAGTCAACAAAATGTGTGTTTTTCATTCCGAGTCCGGAAGCTCTCTGATTCATCTGGTTCACAAATTCATCTTCTGTTCCGGAGATGAATTCGGCCATGGCTACACTGGCATCATTACCAGAAGCGATGACAATACATTTGATAAGGGTTTCAACGGTCTGAATCTCGCCTTCTTCAAGAAACACCTGTGAACCGCCCATAGATTTTGCACGTGCACTTGTTGTGACAGGATCTGTCAGAGAAATATTGCCATTATGTAAGTAATCGAAAGTCAGGATCAGAGTCATGATCTTTGTGACGCTTGCAGGACTCCTGCGGGTATCTTTGTCTTTTTCATAAATGAACTGTCCTGTTTCAGCTTCCATAAGGACGGCACTGGGTGCAGATAGTTCGGGGCCTGCGGCGGAACTTTCTTCCTCAGCATAGACAGGGATACAAAAGATATGTAAGAAAAAGAAAGCAAAGCAAGAAATAAAAGCAAAAAATTGCTTATGAAGAAGGTTATTTTTCATAGAGATTTTCATAGGGGATTTCCTGTTGAGCACTTTAGTATTATTGTAGAAATGAAGTCCGGATAATATGCATGTGAAATAAAAAAGAACAGCTTTTTATGCCGAAAGAAACACAAAAGGCTGTTCTTATAATGGGTTTGCTCAGAGTAGCGGTGCAAACAGGCGCAGGATACTCTGAAATCCCCGGATGATGATATTTCGGTTTCGGCAGAAGTCAATAC
>CAVBPN010000040.1:0-5589 GCA_963597235.1 bacterium | reverse complement strand
ATATTGTATTTATATTTTGTATTTCCTCTATGTATTATTCTTAAAAAACTGGTATATCCAGTGCCAGCCTTTACATTCAGCGTACCACTTTTCATCCACATTTCCTGTATCTCATAAAAAATGGTATAAAATGCCGGGATGACCGACATTTTATACTTATATCTCTATTTTCTAACAATACCTCTGTAACTTGCTTGCAGTGATGGACAACACCTCTTCGCCCTGTCATTCCCTTTGTATGTCTGACTGTACCAGTCTTCTAACTTGTACTCATCAATCAGCCATTCTGGTTTGTCCATGCGATTTGCAGAAGCTACTTTTGCATCTTTACCTTTACAGTACCATGTGTCATTATCTTTCAATGCAATCAAAAGGTCTTTGATAAATGTATTTCGTGCCTGCGGACTACCAGATGGAATGTATTTGTCAAACCATGCTCTGTACAGACTGTATAAAAATGTAAATGGCAGCAACGTCTTTGTATCAAAATCAAAGATACCGTTGTTGACTGCAATCAGATTTGGTTCTGTACAAGGATATACATTTGATCTGCGCCAACAGATACATCCAGGGCAGTCTTTTCTTTTTTATTTTCCATCCGTATCCTCTCCTTTCAAACCGCCAAGAATAACGGCAATCAACTCAATGACATTCAGCAGTTCTTCATCTATACCGTTTCCTGCTTCAATCCGCTTTAATTCTGTGAGGACAGCGGCAAGTTCCGTTTTGAGTGCCTTGAATACTCTCGGATTGCCCTGCACCACTACATCCTGATTCAGACAACGGCGGTAGCAGTATTCTGCGTGGGATGACACAAAAATATCTTGGTACGATTGTCGGCTTTCCTGAGCGAAGTGCCGATGTACGTTTAGCACAATACGAAACAGGAACAAGAAAACCGAAGGCGGAACTTACTGCTGCACTGGCACAGGCTCTGGATATTTCCCCTCATGCCCTCGATGTGCCTGACATTGACAGCTATATCGGACTGATGCACACTTTGTTTACCCTTGAAGATTTGTACGGTCTGACTGTCAGTGAATCAGACGGAGAAATCTGTCTGAAAGTCGATACTTCCAAAAGCAAAGACGCTCACGAACTCCAGAAAATGCTGTGTGCATGGAAAGAGCAGGCTGACAAGCTATCTTCTGAAGAAATCAGCAAGGACAAATACGATCAGTGGCGTTACCATTACCCGGAGTTTGATACTACGCAAACATGGGCGAAAGTCCCTTCACAGGCACTTAGCGACGCTCTGGTCGAAATGTTCCAAGACCAACTCAAACCAGATAAATAAAGACGACAAAAAGCCCTTAGCCATGAGTTTTTACCCACAGCTAAGGGCTTTCTAAATAATATGGATTTATTTGTTGCACAACCACCTGTCAATCATTCTCTATCCATAAAACCACTGGATTACAAGAATAATGGCTCTCATGCAACCGTTATCAAATTGTTATCAAAAGACTTCTTGAAATGCCGCAAACCCGCATAAATACTAGATTCTTAAAGCATTTCAAATCATTCAAACTCCTTTGCGGATCACGTTTTATAGCACGCAAGGTATATAATTAACGGCTTTTAAGCCGAACATTTGTTCGGAAATTTATATTTTCCGTACTGCTCATGAAGAGATAAACTCCAAAATAACTCCATTCTACTCTTTGTTATTTTGTTGCTCTTCTCTTGCGTAGAGGAGATCCAATGCCTGACACACAACACCACTCATACTCTGATAATGTCGTTCTGCATACTCAACGAGTCTCTGTTTTTGTTCTGGAGTCACCCGTACTCGTATGTTTTCTTCTTTACCATCTTTTGGTGTCTTTTTTGCCAAACATATCACTTCCCTTCCACAAGTACAGTTTACTACTGATTACTACAAAATGTCAATATATATATTTTTTTATTTTTCGGATATTATGGTTCCGCACTTCAACGACTTCGGTGGTGGCACACCAAAGCAGTGATTAGCAAGTCAATTTATATTCACCTGCAAGTTCTTCATTTAATACTGCAATCTCAACACCCCAAATCTTCCGAATCTGAAGCAGTCTTGCTTTCAGTTCTGCCAATGGACCGGCAAGCCAAGTAATATCTTCTGCATTTTTAACAACAAGAACGAATTTTAATTGTATGTCTTTCATGCTATTCACTGTTCTCAGTTTGTCCCCTACTTCTTCGGTATTCTGAAATTTATCCAGAATCGTAGCTAAATAAATCTGTAAGGATGCAATAAACTTTTCAGTTATGGACGAATAATATTCTTCAAATTTTTGTTCTTTTTCCTCTGATTCATAACGATTTGCAGCGTTTGGACAGCTTTTCTTTGCTTCCAAAAACACGATACTATTTTCATCATACTTCAGAACGAACTCAACCGTTTTTATCCCTGAACCAAGATCCTTGTAAATTTTAGAATTCTCAATATGAAACAAATCTGTTTCATCAAATTTTCCAAAATTCATTTCCGATTCCGTTATGATTTTCACTTTAGTACCACCCCAATTTCTTCTCTGTAAAGCTGGCGGAAAGTATCCATGATTGCATTATGTTCCATCAGTTCAAATTCTGTTGCTGTCTCACATTGTACTTTTTCTTCATCATCTTTATATAAAGAAATGTACTGAACATCGCTTTCCTTACTTCGCTTCACCTCAATATACTTAGATAAGAAATAATCATGGGTAGATACAAAGATCTGCACTCCTTCAGTTTCCAGCATGATTAGCAATTCAGCCAGCACAGGAATATATTTCGGATTGATATTTGCTTCTGGTTCATCCCAAAATAATACAGATCCTTTTTCCAGCGTGCCATTCTTAATTAACTGCCATAACAATGCTATTTTTCGCAATCCTTCAGCTACCAGATTAAATTCTAATTTAGCCTGTGTACCTGGTTTCAGATAAAACCTGTCATCATGCAAGGTTACTTTTCCAGAACTGATTTTTTGTAAAATATCCAAATATTTTTTTCTTGCTGCTGAATCTACTCCTCTGGAAATATCAATCTTTGCGGCGGCAATAATATCCAGATAAGTATCATCAAATTCTACATTTCCCATTTTCACTGCTGCATCCAGATTCCAGGCATTGGATAAAATTTCTTTTGCCGGAATAAATACGCTGGTAAGATCAGACATCTGCTTTTCCCATTTTTCCTCTGTCTTAATCTCTGCATCCCATTTTTTTGTCTTAGTAGAAAACAACATTCCTATCTTCGCTGTATCAGATTCCACCGAAATTTTTGCTGTATTATTACCATTTTTATTTCTGTTTACCAGCCGCCCGATACTAGACTGATCAGGACGGAAAAGCATTGTTGTCTTCTGTGAAAATGACACATCATGTTTTGATGCCTGACATGCTGCATAAGCCAGCTTCATGATATGTGTTTTTCCCATACCATTTTCACCAACTAATACATTTAATCCTTTACTGAATGGTATTGTAATATCTTCAAATACTGTGAAATTTTCTGCTTCGATCCTTGTTAATGGCATTTCCATCACCTCAATTATTTTAACTTTTTATATTTTCTTAGACTAATCTTGAGCTATCTTCAACTAATCTTCGACTAACTTACTTCTCACTCCTATAGCTCTTTCTCTACAATCTCCCAGTAGCCGCTCTTAGGCGATCCATGTCTTATAAGTATACCATACTCTTTTAATTTCTTAATATTGCTCTCTATATTTCGACTGGCAACACCTACTTTATCAGCTAATTTAACAGCTGATAATTGGTTATCCTCTGAAAGTAGCTTTATAATCTTTTGTTGCGTATCGTTAAGCTCTATTTGATGTTCTATCTCCGGTGTTTCTCCGATGCTTCTCCGATGTTTCTCCGATGTTTCTCCGATGTTATTATTTCCTTCCATCAGCGGAAATGAATTACGGAATAACTCTACCCGAAACATATTATCAAATTCCTGAAATCTCGGCTTCGGAAGTCCATACTCTTCTGCAGCATTCAAGATTCTTTTTATTCCACTTCCCCATGCCTCAACAAGTCCCATCTGACTGAATATGTTGGCAATCCCTTTATTCCGGATCTTAGAATGACCGTTCATGACTTCCTCATAGGTCAAGCCATTATACAATCCACCCGGAGAAGTCACTTCCAACCTGTCATCATAAACCGCAACCTGTATACATGATTCGTCCAACAGATTACGATGACAATGGGCATTGATAATCATTTCCCTGATTGCTTCAGGCGGAAGTTCGTATTTTTCTCTTCTCACCAGTCCGTCAATCGTTGCTCCAAGTCTGATATTTCTTAATACAAAATCTACAGCTTCTTCGATCTGTGTATAAATCGGGCCTGTAAACTCTCTCTTATCCAGAAATACTGCACGGTCCGTTCCTTTAAATACCGCACATTGTGTTTTTGAAAATGAAAAATAATCTGATGTCAGCAATGCATAGGCATTTGTTGCCAGAAGTTGTCCCTCGCTCTGCTTCAGAATCTTCCAGTTTATCAGCTGTTCTTTCTTTACGAAATGATCTGCCATTCCTGCTTTCTTCCGGAACTTTTCAATATCCTGGCAGAGTTTTTCCGTAGCAGCTTCAGAAACAGGATAACCTACACAGGTAAGTTCATCCCATGAAATTCTGGCTCCTTCCATTTCCAGCTCTTTTATCTTCTCCGGAAATGCCTGTCTGGATGTACCTGCCACACGAATATAAGTGCCATTGTCTTTTCCCTTTGATTTCAGATAATATGGACGGTTCTTCCCTGCTTCTACAGATACGACAATGACTGTTTTCCCGTCCACTGTCTGAGGCTCAATATCAGGGATAATCTGCGGAACACAGGAATCAGAAACCGCATTGGCAATTCCATCCATCACCTGAAACAATGTATCGTTCTCCACACCTACAACTTGATGTGTTTTATCATCTATACCCACAATCAGCTTTCCACCCTGTGTATTGGCAAAAGCTACGATTGTTTTCATGTACTTTTCACTTTTATCTGGCAAGGTAATTTTGTACTCTATATTTTTCGATTCACCGGAAAATAATGTATCCTCTACCATTCTTTCACTCCTACTCTTCTAAGCTATATCATCATCTGCAGTGTTATTTCTCCAGCTTCAACATAAATTTATCCGAATCGCTAACAATATTATACGTTCCATCGCTATCCTCCGGCAAGTAAGAAAACGAAAACATCTGCTTCCCTTTCTCTGCCTGCCGCTTTGAGGCACATACAGTCACATATAACACATTCGGAATCGACTGATCATAGCTGAAATGCACACTTTTAAATGAATTTTCTCTGCAGCGTTTCACAATTTCTTCTGCACATGCTTTCTGATCCGCTACATACAGTTTGTTCACCACTACCGTCAAACGCTCCTCATGGTAATTGTCCGCTGTCATTGCACAGGAGCCGTACACATCCATATCACGTCCATATTGCAAATATCCAAGACAACCACCTGTAATCATTATTATACCGATTATCAGATAGATAAACCACCTTTTTTTCATCTTCCTTCTCCTTCGAACCCCTGTATTATAATACAAGTGTATGACAGCACAGCTTATTTTTCAATACAGTTGTATTTATAATTTTA
>CAVBPN010000039.1:0-4316 GCA_963597235.1 bacterium | reverse complement strand
CTGGTATAATGGATGGCTTTGGTAATTTTGTTGCGGATGTGCAGGCAGAAGATGCACTGCCGGATAACGATGAAACCCAGGATGAATCCGTAAGAGAGACAACTATAGAAGAAACAAGTGATGAAAACCAGGAAGAAGACAGAGTGTCAAAGATTGATACGACGGTCACTCTTGGGGCAGGCAGCCGGATTGCAGGCGTAAGTAAGGCGACAGACGGAGAATACTGGAAACTGGTGCGTCAGGGTATGGAAGACGCAGTAAAGGATGTCAACACAGCATATAGTTTTACGGGCGATGAAGCAATTACGATGACATTTGAAGGACCTTCTGATGAGCAGGATGTTGAGATACAGATCAATACACTGGATGCGGTCATCGCAGAGAATCCGACTGTTCTGTGTATGTCAGCAGGGGATATCGAATCCTGTCAGGCACAGTTGGAGGCTGCGAGCGAGAATGGAATTCCGGTTGTAGTATTTGATTCCAATGTAAATGAGGATGAACTTGTAGCTGCATTTAGAGGAACAGATAACACATATGTAGGAAAACTTGCAGGGGAAAAACTTGCAGAAGCGATCGGAGGTTCCGGTAAGATCGCAGTATTTTCTGCACAGGAGAAGACAGAGAGTTCCCAGAAGCGTGTAGAGGGATTTAAAGAAGCGCTTGCAGACTATCCGGATATTACGATCGTGAGTGAGCTTTATACAGATAAAGTAAATGATATGTCTGCAGCAATGGCTGATGTATTGAAGAGATACCCGGATCTGGACGGAGTATTCTGTACAAACGAGAGCGTTTCTGATCAGTACCTTGCCCTTGAAAAAGGAGAGAAATCTCCGGTTATGGTAGGTGTGGATGCAACGACTGCACAGCAGAAGGCGATTGCGGACGGACAGGAACTTGGAACAGTATCCCAGGATCCATATGACGTAGGATATCAGACGATCATCGCGGCAGCACAGGCGATGTCCACAGATGAGACTCAGGCGGCAGCGGTGGAGAAAAATGTTCTTCTCGAGCCGGAATGGATTGATGCGACAAATATTGATGATCAGGCGAACAGCAATTACCTTTATACAAAATAACGATGAAGAGAGATGTTAATATTTCACAATATTAATGTCTCTTTTTTGTTGATTAATTTTACTTAAATTAATTGACTTTTAGCTTAATAAATAATAAAATTAAGTAAAAGAGATAATAGCAGAGTAATATTTACAAAGAGACAGGTAATCTATGAAAAAAACAGAGAAACAAAAATGGCTTGAAATGAATAGAGAACAGCGAAAACAGTATTTTCTGGATTATTATCTGTTTCCGATGAGCGTGCTTGTTGTTATTCTGGCAATCGTATGTCTGCTTGGCTGGCATTTCTTCCTGAAACCACAGCCGGAGAACGTGCTTTATGCAGCAATTGTGGACGATTCCCTGGATGAGAAAAAGCAGGCGCAGACAGTGAAAGATATGCAGGATATCCTTGGAGCAGATGGTAAATATAAACAGGTTCATATTGATGATTTCTTTTATCTGAAAGATGGAGCGCTGGATAAGATTCAGGTTTATCTGCACAGTCAGCAGATTGATGTGCTGATTCTGGATCAGAAGGTTTTCGAAGAATTTGCAGGATATGGATATTTCCAGAGCCTGGACAAGCTGACAGAAGAAAATCTTGCAGAGAAATATGACACGGATTATGTATATGCGGCAGGCTACAGAGATACGGATGAAGTTTCTTTTGAAGATCACGAGACAGGACAGGGAGAAACCGAAGCATATGGGCTGAGTCTGGAGAATGAGAATCGTTTTACGGAGATGACCGGTGGATATCTGGAACATCCGGTTTTTGCGGTGGCAGTGGATGCACCGAATCCGGAGAATGCATTGAAATTTTTGGATTATCTGATGGACAGACAGGGAGGCGAAGAGTAATGGCATTTAAAGACACATTTCGTGGGGACAGTGCATACAGTCAGATCATGACGAAAGTGTTTGATATTTTCTGGCTCAGTGTACTCAGCATTTTATGTTGTATCCCGGTGATTACGATCGGAGCCTCTTTGAGTTCTTTATATTATGTGATGCTGAAGCTGGTGCGGGATGAGGAGACAGCCGTGACCAGAAATTATTTCAAGGCATTTAAAGAAAATTTTCTGCAGTCACTGCCGGTGACACTGATTCTGCTGGTGATCATTGGAATTCTTGCAGCAGATTTCCATATCCTTGGACAGGGAGGAAATCAGAGTACTTCTATTATATATGGATGCTGTGTAGTCATTCTTCTGGCTGCGGCAGCAGTTTTTTCGTATGTATTTCCGCTGATGGCGCGTTATCAGAATACGATCCGCAAGACATTTGAAAATGCGGCACGTCTGGCGGCAAGTCATCTGTGGCAGACAGCCGTAATGGTAGTGGTGAATCTTTTTCCGCTGGGATGGTTCCTTATTTCAGCAGAAACATTTGCAGCGATCTTCTGGATCTGGGTATTTGTCGGACTCGGAATACAGGCATTTGTAAACTCTCTTATTATAAGAAAGATTTTTGATAATCTGGAAGCTCAGGTATAAGATAGATGTACGAAATGAAGCTATGGTTTGAAAAAATAAGTTAAATGAGCAGGAAGCAACGGATGTTGTTCCAATAAAAGGAGGATATGACAATGGGATATCGTGAAACTTATGAAATGTGGTGTACGGATCCATATTTTGATGAGAAAACAAAAGAGGAATTAAAAGCTCTGGCAGGTGATGAGAAGGAAATTGAAGATCGCTTTTATCGCCAGTTGGAATTTGGAACCGGCGGCCTTCGCGGAATGATCGGAGCAGGTACAAACCGTATGAACATTTATACAGTCCGACAGGCAACACAGGGACTGGCAAATTATATTCTGGCACAGAATGGACAAGACAAGGGTGTTGCCATTGCACACGATTCCCGTATCATGTCGCCGGAGTTCGCAAGAGAGGCAGCACTCTGCCTGAATGCAAACGGAATCAAAACATATCTGTTTGAATCCCTGCGTCCGACACCGGAGCTTTCTTTTGCGGTAAGAGAACTTGGCTGCATTTCCGGTATCGTGATCACAGCAAGCCACAACCCGAGAGAGTACAACGGGTACAAGGTATACTGGGAAGACGGCGCACAGATCACACCGCCGCATGACAAGAACATCCTTGCAGAAGTTGCAAAAGTTACAGAATTCTCCATGGTAAAGACAATGGAAGAGGATGCTGCGAGAGCAGAAGGACTTTTTAATATCATCGGTACAGATTTTGACGACAAATATATCGCACAGCTCAAGAAACAGAGTATCCATCCGGAAATCATCCCGGAGATGGCGAAAGACATGAAGATCGTCTACACTCCACTTCACGGAACAGGTAACATTCCGGTACGTCGCGTTCTGCGCGAACTTGGCTTTACTCAGGTTTATGTGGTAGAAGAGCAGAAGAAACCGGACGGAACTTTCCCGACTGTACCGTATCCGAACCCGGAAGATGAGAATGCATGGATACTTGCGATGAAACTTGCCAAAGAAGTCGATGCAGATATCGTGCTTGCGACAGACCCGGATGCAGACCGTCTCGGCGTACATGCAAAAGATACAAAGACAGGCGAATACATCAGCTTTACAGGAAATATGTCCGGTATGCTGATCGCAGAATACATCCTGAGAGAACGCACAAAGACAGGAACCATGCCGGAAAATCCTGCTCTCGTTGAGACGATCGTTACTACAGATATGGCAAAAGCGGTGGCAGCAGAATACAATACAGCTCTGATCGAAGTTCTGACAGGATTCAAGTATATCGGCGAGCAGATCCGTCATTTCGATGAGACAGGTGCTCATCACTATGTATTTGGTCTGGAGGAAAGCTACGGCTGCCTTGCAGGAACCTACGCCCGTGACAAGGATGCGCCGGTTGCGGTTATGATGCTCTGTGAAGTAGCTGCTTATTACAAGAAACAGGGCAAGACCCTCTGGGATGCAATGCTTGACATGTACGAGAAATACGGCTACTACAAAGAAGGACTTGCAACCGTTACCCTCAAAGGAATCGACGGATCTCAGAAGATTCAGGCGATGATGGATGATTTCTGTCAGAATCCACCGAAAAAACTTGGAGATTTCAAAGTTCTGGCATATCGCGATTACAAAGAAGATGTACGCAAAGACCTGGCAACAGGCAAGACAGAATCCACAGGACTTCCAGCTTCCAACGTTCTCTATTATGAACTGGAAGACAATGCATGGTGCTGCGTAAGACCATCCGGTACAGAGCCGAAGATTAAATTTTACTTTGGCGTAAAGGGAACTT
>CAVBPN010000038.1:50322-51875 GCA_963597235.1 bacterium | reverse complement strand
GTTTCTTCCTTTATATACTACACACCCACCTTCTTTATCAGTCATTATACTCAGACAGTTATTTCTTCTGCTCATATGTACACTTCCATTACCCGCTGGTAATGTAACATCAAAATCTGGTAAAAGCTCTATATGTGGCTCTATCACAAATTCTCCATATTTCGGCATTTCCGGATACAGACCAAAGAAATATCGGGACAGCAGATAAATCGGACCTGCTCCCCATGCATGGCAAAGACTTTTTCCAAAACGATCTCCATACATACTATACTGTTCCGGAATTTCTTTTTCAGGAACGTATTCTTCCCAGAACGTAGTTGCTCCCTCTCTAAGCATTCCACCCCAGTAATTTTTCATTTGAGTAAGAACATATTCATATTCCCCAAGTTTTGCAAAGGCTTCCAGCTCCCAGAACTTGAAATATGGTGTTGTAATTGGTGTGATCTCAGGATTTTTGAGCACATTTTTAAGGATACTCGTCTTCTGTGCTTCCGAAACATAGTCAAACAGTACCGCAAAAATATTACTGTGAGGGCTTACTTTTCGTTTACCCGTCGTAAAGCTGTCAATGTAAGCTCCTTTTTCCTCATCCCAGAAAAATTTTTCTACATTTTTTCTCAGACATTCAAAAAGCTGTTCATACTTCTGCGTATTTATTCCCAAAAATTTCTGTACCTGAACCATCGCCTGATAACTTCGAAGAAGCAACATCTGTTCTTCACAGATCAGTTTATCATCGCCTACATCAATATCCGACCAGTCAATAAAAATCCAGTCCTCTTTGCGGCCGTAAAGAAATCCATGTTCATCCGTCTGCCGGATGCAGTATTCCATCAAAGATTCCATCTTTGGATAAATAAAGCGGATAAATTTCTCATCACCATACAATGCATGATAATCTGCGATTCCCATGATCCAGTAAAGAGAATAATCGACAATCGTATTGATATGCTGGCATACCGGATCATTCCCTCTCAATGCCAGCATGGTTCTCTTACTGATTTCACGATCCGCCAAAAGATACTGATTGATAAAATAACACTGGTATGCATCTCCGGACCAGATCCAGCGATCTCTTTTGATTCCATCGATAAAAAACGCTCCACTAGCAAGACGGAAGGTGTATTCCGCAACATTCCATATTTTTTCAAGCATCTGGTCACTACTGCCAAACGAACTTTTTTTCGGAAACTCTATGTACCGGAAATCTGCCTGTATGGAAACCTGTCCCGGCTTTTCATTCGGAATAAAAATATAACGAAAGGCTCGAATCTTTGTCCGATAGACCTGGGAAGACTCCCATTTTCCAAAATCAGAATCTTCTTCTCCCAGTACGATCTGCTGTTTCAGATAACACCATTCTGTATCCAGTGCTTCTTCACGGCTTTCTCCATAACACAGTGTCAGCGTATTCTGATCATCCTGAAATTCCACCAGTGTTTCTGCTGTCATTTCTTTTCCAAAATCAAGCAGAACACCACCGTTGACCGCTTCTTCTGCACACACTTTGATTATCTGCGATTTATATGCAATCTCCATCGGATTCTGCTCTT
>CAVBPN010000038.1:0-50312 GCA_963597235.1 bacterium | reverse complement strand
CTTTTGAGGTATACCAGGTGTTCCAGCCTGCTTCCTGCGGTATATCTGCCAGATCAGAAGCCATCCATCCTTCTCCTGAAAAGATTTCTTTTCCATCTACAAAGGCACACGGAAGTCCGGATTTATTTCCCACAATAATCTCGATGCGATATTTTCCAGGTGCACAGATCACTTCTCTTCCAAACGAAAATTTTAACTCATCATGGAACGCCCCCGCTTCTTTTTCTTCCACTTCGCATAATGCCGTATAACCTGTTCCCCGGGCATAGACAGTAAAAGTTGTCTTTTCTTTTATCTGAAATTCTCTCCAGAATTTTATCATATGTCTGCAATCGTCAATTTTCCAGAATGCCGGCCAGAAAAAGCCGCGTTCTTCGCGGCTGAAATTCTGGCACATTCCGTGGTATATCTCAAAATCTCCAGGATACCACATCCAATTTGCCATATCTTATTCCTCTTTCTGTTCTTTCCAAAATTCTACGGCTTCTTCCAGCCATCCTTCCGCTTCGCTTCCGGTACCCAGGCCCAGACCATGCGGTCCATGCAGCACTGTTTTCAAGCGTACCGGTACTCCATTTTTCTCCAGTTTTGCTTTCATTTTTGGTGCATTTTCCTCATAAGGAATCAGTTCGTCGTCTGTTGTCTGCCAAATAAATGCTGGTGGATATATTGCTGATACATGACGAATCGGAGAAAATTCCTGTTTCATTTCAGTATAATACTCCGAAGTTCCGTTTCGTCCAAACATAGCACCGCAAATCTCTGTTTCATCCAGACCTTCTTTTTCTGAAAAATTCAAAAGTGCATAACTCAGGCATAACACGTCCGGTTTTGGAAGACCTGCAGTCTGATATCCCCTGTTATCTGTTCCCAGCTCTGCTGTCAGATGTCCCCCTGCTGAAAAACCGATTACCATATAAGAGTCTTCAATCTGAAATTCTTTTTTATTTTTAAAAATAAACTGTATCGCCCGATGAAGATCTTCCTCGCTTTTCTTCGCTGCACAGTCTGTACCAGCACGATAATCCAGAATAAACGCATGGATTCCCATCTCATTCAGTTTGCGTGCCACCGGAAATGCTTCTACGATACTGCATACTCCCATGTAGCCTCCCCCTGCGATTACAACCGCAAAGGGAGCTTTTTTATCTACCGGAAACCAGAAAATTGCTGTGTCTTCTTTTGTTTTATCTGCTTTTTGTTCTTCTTCTGTATAAAAGTGATACAGAATATTTCCTTTTGTTTTCTGATAATATGCAAGTGCATCCAGACCATAAGCCATACTGTCTGCATTCCATGCAGGAGACACATGTACACCCATCTCTGTCAGAGTTTCTTCGTCTTTCCCTTCAATGTTCATATGCTTTTTTAACAATTGAAATTCAGGATAATCTCGTATTTCACCCATAAGGGTATTTCTGTCAAAAATCTGCTCCATATTTTTATCCTCTTAACCTTTTACAGCACCTGCTGTCATACCTGCAACGATATGTTTCTGTGCAACAATAAAGAAAATTACAATCGGAATCATACTGATAACCGCTGCTGCAAACGCCATATTGTAATTAGAAGAATGTTCTCCAAAGAACACATACTGTTGAATCGGAATCGTTTTGACTGCTTTTTTCTGTAATAAAAGCAGAGAAACATTAAATTCATTCCATGTCCAGAGCGAATCCAGAACTGCAATCGTAACTGTGATCGGTTTCAGCAAAGGAAAAATAATCTTAAAGAAGATTTTTGCCTTGCTGCATCCTTCCAACATCGCAGCTTCCTCCAACTCAATCGGAATTGTACGTACAAAACCAATAAACAGCATGACCGCAAACGGCATATTGCAGGCACCGATCATGATGATTGCACCCGGTATAGAGTTCAGAAGATTCATGCTCTTATACATTTTGTAGATTGGAATCATCAGTGTCTGGAATGGAATCATCATTGCTGCCATAAGCAGCGTTTCATAAAGTCGAAACGTTTTTTTATGGTACTGTCTTCCAATCGCATAGCCCGCCATAGAAGCAACGATCAGTGTCAGCACAACCGCTCCGACAGTCAGAATAATACTGTTTTTCATAGATTCCAGAATATTTGCTTTTTTCATTGCATCTGCAAAGTTTTCCCAGTGAATGGAGGTTGGAAATGCAAGAAGATCCTTCGCAGTTTCTTTCTTTGATTTCACCGCCATCAGAATACTGATGTAGAATGGGAACAAAAAGAGGATTGTTGTCGCCCAGATAATGATTCTCTGTATCCAAACTACCTTTTTATTCGTTTTCATGTTCATTACATTTCCACCTCCTTACTTCTGAAGAATCTCTGTAAAGAAATTCCAATAACCATCAGAAGCACCATAAAGATAATCGCTACTGCCTGTCCATATCCTGCTTTGTAATACTGAAACAGATTTTTATAAATAAAGATAGCTACTGTTTCAGATGAATTTGCCGGACCACCGCCAGTCGCCGCCATAACTGTGGCAAATTCGCGCAGAGAAGAAGTCAGCGTCAGGGTAATACACATAGTAAAAGAAGGTCCCAAAAGCGGAAGTATAATATAACGGAAGCGTTTCCATCCGCTTGCACCGTCAATCGCCGCTGCTTCATAATAGTCTGCAGGAATATTTGTGAGTCCCGCAATATAAATCATGATATTGGAACCAATCGCATTCCAAAGTCCGATAATAATGATTCCCAGCAGAACAGTAGAAGGATTACCGAGAATAGAACGTCCGGACGGAGAAAGAAATGTCGCATAGATTTTGCTGTCAATAAAAGTCCACAGAAATGAAGCCAGGACAGCACTTAATGCCATTGGAATAAAGAAAACTGTCTTGCAGAAATTCTGTCCTTTAAATTTTTGATTCAGAAGCACAGCAAGCCCCAGAGCAAGAACATTGTTGATTGCTGTATATCCTATGGCAAAGATCAATGTATTTGCGATTGCTTTTCTGATCGTTGTATCTTTAAAAATATCAAAAAAGTTTTTGAGCCCTATGTAGTTATATTCTGCTGAAATGCCATCCCAGTCTGTAAAAGCAATGTTGACACCTGTTACAAACGGATACAGAAAAGCAAACACAAACAGAATTACAGATGGTATAAGGAATGCATAATAGATTCCATCTTTTTTTAATGTTTTCATATAATCTCCCGTAACTTTATTGCGGGGGTATCGTCTTTGATACCCCCGCATAAATAAGAACTATTTTTATTTACCTGCAATGCGATCGAATTCTGTGTCAAGTGCTTTTAATGCGGTATCTGCATCACTGTCACTTAACAGATAATCAGACAGACAGTCAAGTACTGCATCGCTGAATTCATTGTCAAAGTTTACAACACCTGTATATACAACAGAATTGTTTTCTCTGAGATCCATTACATCTGCAAGGGAACCTGTTGCATTCTCTGCACTTGCACCATCTACCAGGCACACTTCATTGCAGTTTTCAATATAATTTTCCACACATCCATCGGATGTCATATAGTTCAGGAATTCCTTCGCCATATCCAGATTCTCACTGTTTGCGTTCAGGCAGTATCCCTGTCCGCCTGCCAGTTTTGCAATCTTGGCATCATCTGCATTATCTGTTACAGGCAGTGCGAAAGCACCGAAATCACTTACATCTCCATATGCAGCCGCATTATTGGAAGTCCAGTCACCATTAAGGATCATACCGCATTCTCCGGTAGCCAGTGCTGTGCATGCAGATGCCCAATCTGTTCCAAACGGATCTGCATTTGCATTTGAATAACGTTCTTTTAATCTTTCAACAACTGCTTTCCATTCTTCGCTGTCAGCCCATTTCTCGCTTCTGTCCTGAAGTTTTGCAACTGCTTCCGGATCTTTTGTAAGCACATTATTGATATAATCGGTCTGGAAATCTCCCATCAGTACCCAGGTATCTTTATATCCGAGTTCGATTGGAGTGTATCCTGCTTCTTTGAGCTTGTCACAGTCTGCATAAAATTCTTCTGCTGTTTTTGGAACCTCAGTGATTCCTGCATCTTCAAAAACCGTTTTGTTATAGGTAACTACATAAGAGTTGGAGCTTACCGGAAGTGCATATACTTTTCCGTCCTGAGAAAGTGCTTCGCAGGCACCTTCTGTCATTCTTCCTACTGCATCCGTATCTGTAATATCTGCCACATATCCGTTCTTAATATAGATTGGTAAGGTAGAAGAATCTTCAACAAAAATATCCGGAGCATCATCACTGGCAAATTTTGTCGCGATCGTCTGTGTATAATCATCCATGCTCATTCTCTGCACTTCAATGGTTACGTTTGGATGCTCTTCCATAAAGCCTTCTACTACAGAATCTTCCCATTCGATCTTGATATCCTCAGAAGTATGATCGATCATTGTCAGGGTAATCTCTTCATCCTCTGATTTTGCAGCCTGCACCGGCATGCTTCCCATCATCGTTCCCAGTACTGTCGCAACTGTAAGAATTACTGCTACATTCTTTCTCTTCATTTTCAATTTCCTCCTGCTTTTATTCTGACCGGTCGTAATCCAGAACTTTTATCGATGATGTAATTATAGGCTTTCTGTTTTTAATTCTCCATTAAGTATTTATCGAAAAATTTCACTATTTACAGATGTTTATTTTTATATGTACTGATGGGACTTCCTGTAATCTTACGAAAGATCGTACTGAAATAAGAAGCACTGTGATATCCCACTGCCTCTGCAATCTCATAAGTTTTCATAGAAGTAGTGGCAATCAGTTTTTTTGCCTGCTCAATTCTGAGCTGATTCACATAATTGGTCAGGTTATCTCCCACCTCATTCTTAAACAGATTTGAAAGATAATTCTCACTGAGTCCCACATGATCTGCCACTGTTTTTAGCGAAATATCTTCCGTGTAATGTTTACGGATATATTCCATTGTACGGCGAATCTCAAGATTTTCGCCCTGGTAGTCTTTGTTTCCACGGCTTTGATTTACTTCTTTTAGTTTCTGAAACAGATATTTTATCTTATCCTCCATCCATGGAATTCTTTGAAATTCCTCATATACAGAAAGTGTATTTCTTTCCTGAAAAGAAATCTTCATCTGTACTGCATAGGTCTGATACAAAGCTGTCAGATTCTCATTTACAAAATGTTCCTCCGGCATTTTTTCTCGAAAAAGTTTTTTTAATCTCTCACAGATTTCTTCAATCTCCTCCGGCTTTCCCGAAAACTGTATCTTTTCGAATGAACAACGTAGTTCTTTCTCACGGCTTTCCAGCTTTTCGCGGCATTCTTCATAAAAAGCAATCTGCTTTTCCGGATGGAATGTAAGATACAGCAATGCCCCCTGCGCCTGTTTCATGAGAATTGGAAGTACCCTGATACCAGTTCCCCATGCACTTACACCTGTCATACAGATTTTCAGTTCTTCTCTGCTTTTCTTTACGGTCTCTCTTATTTTTTCACTGATTTTCTGACTGCTCCGCAGGTCTCCTACATCGCCTATTGCAACTACTTTCCCATCCCACGGAAGCCGGTAAATATAACCCGCTGAATGCAATTTTTCATAAAGATCTGCCAACTCACCTTCCTGATACAGGGCAATATAGAGCTGTTTCTTTTCAAACAAAGTCTCAAAATATTCTGCGCTGGCCTCTAATTCCGCTTTTGACCCTGATAAAAACTGACGAAGTTCTTTCTGATATTGTTCCTTTTTTTGTTCCGGTCGCTGTTTTCCACAAATCTCACGAAGCGTTCCAAGAATCGCATCCCCATCCATATCCTGCTTCAGGATATAATCTTCTGCTCCAAGTTTCATAGATTCTTTGACAAAACCAAAGTCATCATAAGCACTCAGTGCCAGTATCCGCACAGCCGGATAAAGTTTTTTTACCTCCCGTATCAGTTCGACCCCATTCATGACCGGCATGTCCATATCTGTCAGTAAAATATCGACAGAATTTTTCTTCATGAATTCCAGTGCCTGTTTTCCATGAATCGCCTCTCCGACAATTTCAAATTCTGATGTTTCCCACGGAACCAGTTCCTTTATCGCATAGCGGAAATTCTGATCATCCTCTGCCAATAGAATTTTCCACTTCATTTCCTTTCCCTCCTGTCACCGGTAATCTCAGTATTATCCTGGTACCTTTGTCAACTTCGCTCTCCATTACAATCTGGTATTTTTCCCCATAAATATTTCGTAGTCTCTGATCAACGATTCGAATTCCGATACTGTTCAGTCCTCTTTTTTTCTTCTCCGGCTCGCCCATCAGAAGTTCCTGCTTCTTTTCCTCTGTCATACCGCACCCATTATCCGATATGGCAAGTTCCAGATCATTCTGCTTCATCTTTGCACAAATCCGGATCTCACCGCCCTGCTCTGCCATATCTATGCCATGAAGAATACTGTTTTCCACAAATGGCTGGAGAACAAAACCTGGTAACAATACCTCCTCCGCTTTCGGATCAATCTGATAATTAACTGCAAACATATCACCATACTTCATTTTTTCAATAGCCACATAATTCTCAATATAATGGATTTCTTCTGATAACGTGATCATTGCTCCTGCATTCTTAATCGTAAATCTCAACAGTTGGATAAGAGAATCGATCGAAGCCGCAAGGTCTTTATTTCCCTGGCGATATGCAACCCACTTCAGTGAGCCAAGTGTATTATATAAAAAATGCGGATTAATCTGGGCCTGCAGAACCTGAAATTCTGTTTCCATCTTCTGCCGTTCTTTCTGTTCCAACAGCCCCATCAGTCCCTGAATCTTCATTCCCATAAAATTCATCTGCAAAGCGAGCAGACCGATTTCATCATAATTTACAGGCTTCAGTTTTCTTTCAAAATGACCCTCTTCAAAGTTTTTCATTCCCTGTACGATCACATCTGCATTTCGGGTAATCGTTCTCGAAAATATGTAAGAAATCATGCCAGACAATAGCAGAAACACAATCATCACTTTGATTATCGCTCCATAAATTGGCTCAACCCCCTGCAAAAGTCTTGAAAACGGCATAAAACATGCAAGTTTCCAACTACTATCCCGCGTTTTCAGTGCAATCGTTAGATAGGAATCTTCTTCTTTTTCTTCATAATCTGTATAAACATAAAAAGAACCATCGTTGTAGTCAAGAATCTGATTCAGTTCTTCTATATCAAACACCTGATGTGCATTCTTAAGGAATTCACCCTGTGCATTTGCGACGACTACTTCTTCGTTTTTCAGATAATCTGATGTTGTGCCTATAAACTGAAAAAAATCATCTGTCAGAGCAATACACAAAGTACCACAATCCTGATAATCAATCACGATTTTTCGTGCAAAATATGCCTGTCCTTCATACACCATCCAGGTTGTCGGAGAAGCCGTCGTCAGTTTTTGTGACAGGAAATTCAGAACCTTTTCTTCTTCCAGTGCCTTCTTTTTCTTCATTCCATTTTTATAATATTCATATATAAGCCCACTTTCAGGACGCAAAAGTGCATACTTCGTGTAATTATACAAAGCATTTCTCTGCAACACGGCAGTTGAAAGACTGTCCTTATATTTTGACATTCCACTTTTTGCTTCAGCAGCACTCATATTCAGAATTTTATTGATCTTACCTGTTTCGCACATCTGATAAGAAACATCCCTGACTGCCTCTATTCTCTCATCCAGATTCAGTCCCATCTGTTTTACCAGATTTGTCACGGTGACTTCTGCATTTTCTATAACTGCATTTTTAGCTATCCGATAACTGTACAGCCCGATTCCGAAACAACAGAGAACAACGATCACAAGTAATGACAGCCCCATTTTGGTCCGTATCTTCATATCACATATTTTCTTTTGGATAAGTTTGAGCATAAGCCCCACATCTGTTTGTCCCACAGTCTCACTTCCCACTTTTTTTCTATCGTATCATATATTTTTACAAAAGGAAAAGTCAAAAATGCAAACCTTATTAATTTGTCTCTATCTTTTTCTTTCGATATTTATTGACTTTAAACTTTTCTTTCGTCAATCAAAATTATATAATAGAAGCAGACATTGATTAACTTTTTTCAGGCGGTTTTATTTATGGAACAAAAAAAATCTTCCGGTATTTTCAGCCGGATCAAGGTACAGCATCAGCTTCACATTATATTTTTTATTGCAATTTTTATCCCGGTTCTGCTGTTGGGGAATTATCTTCTGTATAATTCCCGCACCCTTCTTGCAGACCATTACAGGGAACAGGCACATTCCGACAATCTCCGTGTCAAGTCCATCCTTCTGGATCTGACTTCAAACATCTATAACAAATCCAGACAGCTTGCAGATGACAAAGACCTGGTTCAGCTTCTCAGCACAGATTTTGAGGACAGCCGGGATGGACAGCTTGCTGCTGAAGATTATGACGAATTCCGGTACACATTGTCTGAGGATGCTTCTATTCAGGAAATTTCGGTATACACCTACAATACTTCCATCCCTGATACAGAATACATCCACCCTGTAACAAATGCAGTTCAGCAGGAATCCTGGTATCCCCAGGCCGCAGAAAGCGCCACACCGTTCTGGACTGTAGAATCTCAGACTGACCGTTTTAACCGGACCACTCCGCTTCTGACACTCCACTGCCGGATCTTTCTTCCGCAAAAAAGCAGTTTTGCCATCCTGAATGTTTCCGTCAGCAACAACCACATCAAAAACCGGATTGAGAACAGTTCTCTCAAAACTGTGGTATGGCTGAACGAAAATTCACAGTTTTATCAGAGTGGTTCCCGCACGATCACGACACTGCCTGAAACGTATGAACCCGGACCTTCCGGATATTATCTTGGAACCATGAAACTCAAAGATGAAACAGTGATCGGTTGTATTTCCGCACTGTCTACCAGTTATTCGGAGGATATTTTTTATATCGCTTCGCTGGATTACAATGCTTATCCATATATGAACCGGATCAGCCTGCTCCATATCGCGCTCATCCTGCTTATCCTGATACCGACCAGTGCTTTTGTGCTGATCTATTCCAGATATTTCAGCCGTCGGGTGGTCACTCTCCGTGAGACCATGCACGAAGTCAGCCTTGGCAATTACGAGATCACGGACTCTTTTTCCGGCAATGATGAAATTTCAGAGGCATTTACGGATCTCAGTGTCATGGTCCAGGATATCCGCAATATGGAGGCTTCTGCCTATGAATCAGAGCTTCGGACAAGGGAGCTCGCCAATCAGCAGCAACAGATGGAATTCAAGATGCTTTCCAGCCAGATCAACCCGCATTTCCTGTACAACACGCTGGAAACAATCCGTATGCGCGCGCTCAAAGCAGGAAACCGTGAAGTCGCAAACGCTGTCAAACTGCTCGGCAAATCCATGCGTTATGTCTTAAGCAACACAACCACTTCCTTCACCACACTGGAAAAAGAGCTGGATTACATCAGTACCTATCTTGCAATACAGAAACTGCGCTTTCATGACCGCGTAAATTACACCCTGAAAACAGCTCCCGATCTGAATCTGGCAGAATTTCAGATCATGCCGCTGCTCCTGCAGCCAATTGTCGAAAATGCTGTTCTGCACGGTCTGGAAGAAGTGGAAGAAAACGGAAAGATCATCATTCATATTTTTGCACTACAGGAAATATTACACATTGAAGTATTTGATAACGGTTGCGGCATGACCCCAGAAGAAATAGAATACATGAAACAAAATATTTATCACCACCCGAAAGAATCCTCCAAAAGCATCGGCTTATACAATATCAACCAGCGTATACAGCTGTGCTATGGTTCTGATTATGGGCTTGCGGTCAGAAGTAAAAAGAATTGCGGAACGCTCATCACCATGACGATTCCGGCTCAGAAATATAGAAAGGAGTCCTGAAAAATGAAGTTATTTATAGCAGATGATGAAATAGATGTACGTGAAGGACTGCGTTATATTCTGAACTGGTCTGAGCTTGGATTTTATATCTGTGGAGAAGGAAAAAACGGTGCGGATACGCTGGAACAGATTCTGATTTCCCGTCCGGATGTTGTCCTTATGGATATTCGTATGCCAAAGCTCTCCGGACTGGAAGTCATTAAACAGGCAAAAGAACAGGGATTCCAGGGAAAGTTCATCATTCTCAGCGGCTACTCAGATTTCTCCTATGCGCAGGAAGCAATCAAATACGGAGTTACCTGTTATCTTACAAAACCAATCGATGAAGACGAACTCGAAAAAGCTGTTCTGGAAGCAAAAAAGGCTCTCACTGAGGAACAAAGCGCTCAGAAAAAGCTGGTCGAATATCGCTCCAAAGCCCGAGACTCTATTCTACAGGATATTCTCCTGAATAAGGCAGACTATGCTTATCTTGACTATCACGATATGGCCCTGGAAGCTTCTATCTATCAGGTTGTGCTCTATACCAACTACAACCAGGAATCCTTCCAGACTACCTGGAATTTCGCTGATATTCTGCGTCTTGCCAACAAAAATCATAACTCTCTGGACTATATCTGCCTGGAAAATATGAATATTATTTTGTTAAAGGGAAACTTTGCCCTGAACCGTTTTCAGGAGCTTTTAAACCGTTATATCAGTCAGCCCCAGAAAGGGTCTCCGCTAGATTCTCTGTTCCTCACCTACGGTCATCCGGTATATACAGTCGAACAGATCCACGCCTCCTTCCATGACGCATCTGAACTCATGAAACGAAGATTTTTCTGCAGCCCGAACCAGCATGTACTGGGATTTACGGAACTTCCGGAAAACAGTGAGACCGGTACTCAGACACATGCCATGCACGATACATATTCAGAACGAATTGCAAATTACATCCAGTCCGGCAATCTTCACATGCTGATGGAAGTTCTGGATGAGTTAAAAAACGATCTTTATTTTACGGATATGGAAGTGCCTGTTCTAAAGCATTATCTTGCAGATATCATGATCCAAGTCAAATCCATCATCACCCATACCTATGGTATTGCAGATCTTCCGATTCCAAATAATGCCGCAATTATCAGCACGATCGAAGAACAATACTACCTGTATGAGATTCTCCAGTTTTTTACCGTACAGTTTGAAATGTACATGAATGCAATCGACTCTCCAAGCCGCGAAAGTGTCATGGATGGAATTCTGAATTATATCCATCACAACTACCAGGAAAACCTGAAGCTCGGCTCCATTGCAGAACTCTTTGGATACAACAGTTCCTATCTTGGAAAGGTCTTCAGCAAAACGACCGGTAAGAATTTCAACTCTTACGTGGATGAAGTACGCATCGAAAATTCCAAGAAACTGCTCATAGAACACGACTACAAAGTATATGAGATTGCACAGCGTGTCGGTTATACAAATGTCGATTATTTCCACAAAAAATTCAAAAAATACACCGGCATGAGCCCTGCAGAGTATCGGAAAGAACAAAGCAATACGAATCAATAACATACATCTGCAAAAAATGACTGAGGATTTATTCCCCAGTCATTTTTATATGATTCACAATCAGATTTATGCTGCCTCGTCTGCTTCCGGTGTCTCTGTTGCGGCTTCTGTCGCTTCCGGAGTTTCTGTTGTCTCTTCATCTGTTGTTGTATCATCGGAATTTGAATTGTTGTAGTCTTCTACAGTTTTCTCTCTTGCTGCTGCCTGATCTTTTGCATTCTGCATATCAACTTTGAGAACATCCTCATATCCAAGACCTTTTACGGTATCCTGCATATTTTTGAGAATTGCATTGAATTCATCTTCGTCAGATGCAAATACCATCTGCCAGGAGCTGTCAACAATTGTTGTCTTGCACTGATTTCTCAGAGTTGTAATATCAGAGGATTCCTCCGGCTGTGTATAGGAAGTACCTGCTGCTACAGAAAGAGCATTTTTGTTTTCCAGATATTCAATCGTTGTCTGTGCCCCATCCGCCCAGTCTTTCCAGGATGTGTCGAGTTCTGTATTATTCTTTTCCAGAACAGAGGACCACATGGTTTCCATATATGGCTCATTGGTGTTCGGGTCTGTATCAACAAGTGCTACGGTCTTGAAGTTCAGTGCAGATACACCATCTTTCCAGGAACCGCCGCCCCATTCATCCGGTACAGTTACATCATTGCTTGGAAGTGCTTTTTCACCGAATTCCGTGAGAACCGGTCTGTCTCCATCCATTTCCCATGTAAGACCTTCCGGACCTGCTGCACCATTTGCCTGTCCTGCACATTCTACGCCTTCCGGAGAATACAGCCAGTCGATAAACTCAGCGATTCTCTCAGGCTCTTTTGCCTGGCTTCCGATGCTGATGACAACTTTTGCGTTACCTTCAGAATAGCATCCTGCCGTATATGGTGCAGAATCTTCGATGAATGCCGGCATGAAGCCCTTGCCTTCTTCTTTGTGTTCCGTTGTATTGTAGTAGGATGGTCCCTGATAAGACCAGAGAGAAGTAAGAACCTGTCCGTCACGGTATTTATCAGAAAGGATATCATAGTTCTGAGTTGTTGATTCCGGATCGATCAGTCCCTCCTGATTTGCTTCAAAGAGGAATTTCAGTGCTCTTACATAAATACCATCGCTGTCTGTGATATCCTGGAAATCACTTCCATCTGCTTTTGCAAGAACGAAGCCTGTACCGGTGTCATTATATCCATACAGGGAGCAGAAGTTCTTTGCAGCTACCATAGAGCTTCCATCCCAGTCTTTGAACAGAGACAGTGCATAAGTCTTTTTGCCGGAATCGCTTTCCGGAATCTGTTCCTGGAGCTGCTTCATGATCGGAAGCCAGTCTTCAAGTGTCTTGATCTCCGGGCATCCAAGCGCTTCATATGCATCCCATCTCATGTAAGCGGCAACCATCGGCTCAATACCATCAGCAGAAACTTCCGGTGACTGGCTGGAGATCTCGCTTGGGATTCCCCATACGCCATCCTGTCCGGCATTTTCGTTCGCTTTTGTGATCGCATCGCTGTAGTTTTTCATGACATCTTTGTCTTTGAGAAGATCTGTCATGTCCATCAGAAGTCCGGCTTTTACCATATCTTTGAAACGTCCGTTTTCTGTGCTGGAAATGATGATATCTCCAAGGTTTCCTGCTGCAGATCTTGTCTGGAACAGGGTGTCTCCGCCGCCGGCCACATTCGGTGCGATGATGTTCAGTTCAATATTGAATTTGTCTTTGACGATCTTTCCAAACCATCCGGACTGGATTCCCTGATAGTTTGCCTGATCATCATACACATCTACGGTCAGAAGTTCATCAGAACTTCCGGAATCGCTGCTGTCAGATGTGCTGGCGGTATCTTCTGATTTACCGCTGTCGCTGCTTCCGCATCCGGTCAGCACAGTTGTCGCTGCCAGCGCAGCACAGAGCAAAATGCCTACTACTTTTTTCTTCATCAAAATATCCTCCTTAACCTTTTACAGAACCGATCATGATACCAGATACGAAGAATCTCTGGAAAATCGGATATACAAACAAAATCGGTAATACAACAATGACTGATACAGTCATTCGAATAGAAGTCGGTGTCTGCTGTGATGCAAGCATGGCTGCTGAAACGGTTCCGGTGTTGCGGACCATGGCTGCCAGTGAACTTGCCTGGTTGATATAAGTGTACAACAGATACTGCAAAGAATAAAGCTTCTGATCTGTAATATAGATCAATGTATCCTGGAAAGAGTTCCACTGTGCAACAGCCGCCCAGATTGCTACAGTAGCAAGGATCGGTTTTGCTGTCGGAAGTATAATCTTCCAGAAGATTGTCAGGATTCCGGCACCATCGATCTCAGCCGCTTCCTGAAGGGATTTCGGCATGGACTCTACGTAAGTCTTAACCATGATGATGCTGAATGGCTGTACGATTGCAGGTAAGATATATACCCAGAAAGTATTCGTCAGGTGCAGGGTCCGCATGGTGATAAACATCGGGATGATACCTGCATTAAAGTACATGGTGATCACGAAAAAACGATACCAGAATTTTCTGTGCCACAGCTCTTCCTGCGTGAAAATAAATCCAAGAAAAGCAGATGCCAGTACGGAGCATACAGTACCGATCACTGTTCTTGCAACAGAGATCAGTGCCGCCATCGGCAGTCCGTTCAGGGATAATACCTGGACATAGTTTCCGAGGTGGATCCCCTGCGGGAGAAAATTGATGGCTCCGTTTGCGCTCAGTTCATTGTTACTGATGGTGTTAATGATCATATAATAAAACGGATATGCACAGATCACTGTGATGATAATGAATACCAGATAGTTGATCGTGTTAAATGCAACATCTCCGCCTTTTAACTTTTTACGTTTCTTTTTTACTACGGCTTCCATTTCTTCTCCTCCCTTCTTATATGATAGATGAACCACGGGTCTTCCTGGAAACAAAGTTTACAATGGCAAGCAGGGTAACGCTGACGATACTTTTCAGCATACTGATCGCTGTTGCCAGTGACAGGCTGCTTCCCGTCATACCAATGTTGTAAACATAAAGGTCAAGTACCTGGATATGTTCTTTATTAAATGCGTTCTGGAATACATAGTACTGATCCATACCGTTATTCAGGAAGTTTGCTACAGACATCATCAGAAGTACGAAGAATGTCGGTGCAAGTGCCGGTACGGTGATGTTTTTGATAAGCTCGAAACGGTTTGCGCCGTCTACTTTGGCTGCTTCATAAAGTTCCTGATCGATTCCGGCAATCGCTGCCAGATACATGATCGCGCCCCATCCAAGACCTTTCCACATGCTCCACAAGGTCATCCACAAATATGTATGTGCATCGCTGTCCAGAAATTTGATCGGTGTTGTGATGATACCCATGTTCTGGAGAAGGGTATTTACCATACCACTGTCTGTAAATAAACTGAATGCTACAGAATAAACAAGTACCCAGCTGATGAAGTTCGGCAGGGTCGTCAGTGTCTGTACAAGATTTTTGAACCATTTACATTTGATCTCATTCAGAAAGATCGCAAATGCCGCTGGCAGGATCGATGTTGCAATTCCCAGTAAGCTCATGGCAAATGTGTTTTTCATTACCTGGATCATCTGAGCAACCTGTGTCTTATTTGCAAACAGAGTCTTAAACCACTTAAGTCCTACAAAATCGCACTGTGAAAGACTGAGCGGTGGTTTGTAATCATAGAAAGAATAAATCCATCCATGAAGTGGAAAATAAGAAAACAGGAAGCACAAAATGATAAACGGTATCAGGCAGTAAAACAGTCTGCGGCTCTGGGCTGCATTTCGTTGTTTTTTGCTAACCGCTTGTTTTTTCATTTTAACTCTCTCCTTCTTTTTAAGTTGCGCTGCAGCTTCTCTTTAAGTCGCACTCATTGTAGCATTCTCTCTATATAAGAAGATACCGACTAAATCAGAGGCTAAATATAGGAAAAATCCTGTCTTTTTCAGATACAAGGCGAAAAAATCTATTTTTGAATGTATTTTACCTCTATTTTTGTCCGTAGTTTTTTGTGTGAAAGCCCCATAAGATAGGGATAGAAATTGAGTCATTACTTATTTTTTATACCTTTGTGGTTTATTTATGGAAGGAGAAGTCATATGAAATTCAATACCGAAGGCCCTGTCTTTCAATTTCTCGGAACTCTTGTTGATTTTGTGATCCTGAATGTGCTTTTTCTGATCACATGTATCCCTGTCGTCACGATCGGTCCAGCTGTCAGTGCACTGTATACAGTTACGCTCCGTGAAGCACGAAGCGAACAGGGATATATCGTACGTCCATACTTCACTGCTTTCAAAGAGAACTTTAAACATTCTTTTTTACTGTCCCTTTTATATACCATTGTCGGAGCAGTTCTGCTCTATAATCTTGCCTTCTGGGCACAGATGAAAACCGCCGCCGGAACTGTATTTCTGATTGTGATCGCAGTATGTACCCTGCTTTATGTCATTTCACTTCTGTATGTATTCGCTCTGAGTGCAAGATTTGAGAATACCATAAAGCGGACAGTAAAAAACTCTCTGCTGATCGCGCTGGCAAGTCCGAAACAGACTTTATTGATTCTTTTGATCACTGCGATCGGTTTTGCACTGGCATATGTAAGCCCGATGTTCCGTGTATTTATGATTATTTTTGGTTTTGCATTTCTGGCTTACTGCGCCTCTTTCCCACTTACAAAAGTGTTTGCCAAATATGAAATTGAATAATATATAAGGAGATTTTTCACTATGAAATATGGCTTTTTTGACGACCAGAACAAAGAATATGTAATCACAGATCCGCGTACTCCAAATCCGTGGATCAACTATCTTGGAAATGAAGATTTCTTTTCTCTGATTTCCAACACAGCCGGAGGATACAGCTTTTATAAGGATGCAAAACTGCTCCGCATCACCCGTTACCGTTATAATAATGTTCCTGCTGATACAAATGGACGCTATTATTTCATTAACGACGAGGGAACAATCTGGAACCCGGGATGGCAGCCATCCCAGACACCTCTGGACAGTTATGAATGTCATCACGGACTGGGATATTCCCGTTTTCATTCTTCAAAAAACGAAATCACAGCTGACCTGACTGCCTTCGTACCTCTTCATGAGACATGCGAAGTCAACTATCTGAAACTCAGAAACACTGATTCCAAAGTACATAAACTGACTCTGACTTCCTACGTGGAATTCTGTTTCTGGAATGCAGTGGATGATTCTACAAACTTCCAGAGAAACTTAAGCCTTGGTGAAGTTGAAGTCATTGGATCTGAAATCTATCACAAAACAGAGTACAGGGAACGTCGTAATCATTATGCTTTTTACAGTGTCAATCATCCTGTCGATGGTTTTGATACCAGCCGTGATGATTTCCTGGGAGCCTATGGTTCCATTCAGAAACCAAAGGCCGTTGTGGACCGTACTTCTTATCAGACTATGGCAAGCGGCGGTGCTGTTATCGGTTCTCACAGAATTGAAGTGGAATTGAATCCGGGTGAGGAAAAAACATTCATCTTCCTGCTTGGTTACGCCGAAAATCCGGCTGATCAGAAATGGGAAGCTCCGAATGTGATCAACAAAACACCTGCCCGCAGGATCATCTCCCGTTACCAGACCAGTGCGCAGGTGGAAGAAGCTCTTTCCAGACTTGCTTCCTACTGGGATGAACTGTTATCCAGATATACGCTTTCCTGTGCAGATGAAAAGCTTTCCCGTATGGTCAATATCTGGAACCAGTATCAGTGTATGGTTACGTTTAATATGTCCCGTTCCGCTTCTTATTTTGAGTCCGGAACAGGCCGCGGCATGGGCTTCCGTGATTCCTGTCAGGATCTTCTTGGCTTCGTGCATCTGATCCCGGAACGTGCCCGTGCAAGAATTCTCGATATTGCCGCTACCCAGATGGAGGACGGAAGTGCCTATCATCAGTACCAGCCGCTGACCAAGCGTGGTAATCTGGATATCGGAAGTGGTTTTAATGACGATCCTCTGTGGCTCATTGCTGCAGTCAGTGCATACATAAAAGAAACCGGTGATTACGCCATCCTTCATGAATCCGTTGATTTTGACAACGATTCTTCCAAAGCTGCCCCTCTCCTGGAGCATTTGAAACGTTCATTTGAATTTACACTGACACATCTTGGGCCACATGATCTGCCCCTTATCGGGCGGGCCGACTGGAATGACTGTCTGAACCTCAACTGTTTCTCCCGAGAACCAGGCGAACCATTCCAGACTACCGGTCCATCAGAAGGACCTGTTGCAGAATCTGTATTTATTGCAGGTATGTTCGTGAAATATGCAAAAGAATATGGTCGAATCAATGCGATCATTGGAAATAAAAAAGAAGCTGACCGGGCTTTTGAAGCTTCCGACAACATGTATCAGGCAATCCTGAAAAATGGCTGGGACGGAGAATGGTTTCTTCGTGCGTATGACGCAGCCGGTGAAAAAGTTGGTTCTCATGAAAATGATGAAGGTAAGATTTTCATCGAGCCACAGGGATTCTGTGTACTTGCCGGTGTCGGCGTGAAAGAGGGCAAAGCAAAAGAGGCACTTGATTCTGTGAAAAAGCATCTGGATACGAAATATGGTATCATGCTCCAGCAGCCGGCTTACCAGACTTATCATCTGAATCTTGGTGAGATTTCTTCTTATCCGCCGGGATACAAAGAAAATGCGGGTATTTTCTGTCATAACAATCCATGGGTATCCATCGCAGAAACAGTGATCGGACGTGGAAACAGGGCGTTTGAGATTTATAAGAAAACGTGTCCTGCATATATTGAAGATATCAGTGAGATCCATCGTACAGAACCTTATGTTTATTCTCAGATGATCGCAGGTGCAGATGCTCCAAAACACGGGGAAGCAAAAAACAGCTGGCTGACCGGTACTGCTGCCTGGACATTTGTCAATGTTTCTCAGTATCTTCTTGGTGTACAGCCAGATTATGATGGTCTTATGCTGGACCCTTGTCTGCCGGATGATCTGAAGGAAATCACACTTGAGAGAACTTATCGTGGTGCGCAGTATCATGTGCATGTTGTAAAACCAGACGGGGTTGAGAAGGGCGTGAAGAAGATGGTTGTAAACGGCACGGAAGTCGCCGGAAATCTGGTGCGGCCGGTTGATGGATGCAAAGAATATACTGTTGAAATTGTGATGGGATAAAGAAAAGTATTTTGAGAAATTAAGTTACCGCTGAGATATTCCAAATGTATCTAGTCACATTCTCGCAGAGTATTTTTACATAATTAGAACAACTTAAAAAACACCGAATATTATATCTGAATCGTAAACATCTGCAGGAATCATAGAATCTCTTAGCTAATTCAAGACTGTGTTATACACGAAAATCGTGCTGTTTGAGCATTTATGCGAGTTCACGATTTTCATGTATGTTTTTAACAGTCGCAGAATTAACTTTAGAGATTCATGATTTCGAAGCCGTTTACGAGACAGCTATAATATCTCGGTGTTAATTTAATTAATATTACAATTTACAATTCGCAGGAAACGGTCTGGCAGATATCTGCCACAGATTTTCCAGCATAGATCTGATAGGTTCCTGGCTCTACTTCGAATTTCTGTGTTTCTTCATTATAGTATGTGAATACATCTGGATCGAGGTCGAGTTCGATGCGCTTGGATTCGCCTGCCGGAAGTTCAAGCTTGTCGAACGCTGCCAGCACTTTCTTTGGACGGTCGATCTCGGATTCCGGCTTTCCAACGTAGATCTGAACGACTTCTTTTCCATCCATCTTACCTGTATTGGATACCTTCAGGCTGACTCTTACCTGCGGTTTTTCTCCCGGCATTTTGAGGACTACAGCAAGTTCTGAAAGGTCAGATTCTGTATAGGAAAGTCCATGTCCGAACGGGAAAAGTACCTCAATATCACTGGTATCATAATGACGGTAGCCCACAAAAATATCTTCTGTATACTCTACAGTCTTGCCTCCCGGGAACTCTCCGATGCTGTGTGCAGAGCAGTCCAGATGTGTCTTTGGGAAGGTCTCCGGAAGTCGTCCGGACGGATTTACTTTACCAAAAAGGATCTCTGCAAGTGCAGTTCCGCCCTCCATTCCGGCGTACCACTGCCATACAAGAGTCTTTGCATTATCTATCCATGACATCTCCACCGGTGAGCCTGAAACCATGATCACAACGGTGTCTGGATTCACATCCAGAACCTCCTCGATCAGCTTGTCCTGCTCATATGGAAGTTTCATATCAGGTCTGTCGTGTCCTTCCAGATCCTGCAGATGATTCTGCCCGCCGATCAGAATAACAGTCTCGTACTGCCCTGCTTTTTCTACAGCTTCCGCTCTTAATACACGACGTTTTTCTTCCAGTTCCTGACTCGCTTTTCCTGTTTCACCGGTGGAACCGCCACCGTTTTCCAGACTATCTGCCTGCCAGTTGACATCACTGTTCTGTGCTTCCATATCATCTGCAAAATATCCCTGCACAAAGTCAACCTGAGTATTTCCACCAAGCATTTTTTTGATTCCGAGAAGCGGGGAAATTTCGTAAAGTGCCTTGATTTCTGCACTTCCACCACCATTGGAGTGAATACGGTCTGCATTATCTCCAATAACCAGAATACGGCCTGTTTTCTGTGAAAGAGGAAGTTTTTTGTCCTCATTTTTAAGCAGGACTACAGACTCTCTGGCGGTTTCCAGAACACTCTGGCGGTGCTCCGGGGTATTATAACAGCCTGCTTTTCGCTGGTCTTTTTCTTCACCGATCATGTGCAGACGGAACATCATGCGAAGGATATTCCGAACTTTTTCATCGAGCAGTTCTTCCGCAATTTCGCCTTTTTCCACGGCTTCTTTCAGCGGCTGTGCCATGCAGTATTCATCGAAATTATAAGTTACGGACATCTCTATATCCAGACCGCTTTCTGCCGCCTCTTTTGTCTTGTGGACAGCGCCCCAGTCGGATACGACCATACCGTCGTATCCCCATTCTTTGCGCAGGATTTCATTCAGAAGTTCTTTGTTTTCACAGCAGTGTTTTCCTTTGTAAAGGTTATAGGCTCCCATCATGGAATAGGATTTTTCCGCCGCCTTTTTGAATGCTGGAAAATAGATTTCTCTTGCTGCACGATCACTGACTTTTACGTCTACCCAGAGACGTTCTGTTTCCTGATTATTGATTGCAAAATGTTTCACACAGGCTGCTACATCTGCCGTCTGAACACCTTCAATTACCGGAACTGCCATCTCTCCACTCAGGTACGGGTCTTCACTCATGTATTCAAAATTTCGACCACAGAGAGGGCTTCTCTTAATGTTGATTCCCGGTGCGAGGATGACATCTTTTCCACGTCCTCTCGCCTCTTCTCCGAGGACTTTTCCAGTTTCATAAGCAAGCTTTCTGTTCCATGTAGCCGCCAGTGCACTGTTGCTTGGAAGGTAGGTCACATAATCATCGCTGTTTCCTACCGGAATCCAGGAATCATCTGGAAATTCGTTGCGGACTCCCATCGGGCCGTCAGACATTTTAACTGGCGGGATTCCCAGGCGTTCGACTCCTTCTGTACGAAAAAGTCCTGCGCCATGGATCATGCCGATCTTTTCATCGAGAGTCAGTTCTTTTACCAGATCTTCGATCTGCTTTTCGATCTTTTCATTTTTCTGCATCTTTTCAACTCCGTAAAGCCACTGTGATCTGTGCGTTTCCTGCACATCTGATCACGGTGTCATTGTCCTTTATCTGGTACTCTGCACCCTGAACCTCTTTTGCAGTTTCATTTACAAGAACGATGCTGCAAGGTTTCTTTGCCTGTACCTGAATCTCAACTTTGTCACCATTTCTTTCAACACATACAGTTGTCTCTACCTGTCTGTCCATTCCGCAGACAAATGTAGAAGCTTTTCCACCATCAGTCAGAGAATAAGCACGGATTTCCACATTTTCCGCATAATCATAGTCCGGTTTCATCTTTTCCTGTCCAACTGCGATCAGGCTGTTTTCTCTTGCAAATACCGGAATGCTAAGATATCCGCAGTGTTCCTCGTACCATTTTCCGCCTTCTTTGACTTCGCCTGTCAGATAGTGTGTCCAGGTTCCCTCCGGCAGATAATAGATGGCTTTGCTCTCATCGTTAAAGATTGGTGCCACAAGGAGAGAATCACCAAGCATGTACTGTTTATCCAGGTATGCACAGTTGCGGTCCCCGGTAAATTCCATGACCATGCTTCGCATCATCGGAACACCTGTTGCGGCAGTTTCGATAGAATTTCTGTACAGATACGGCATAAGCTGTGCTTTCACTTCTGTAAAATAACGGACAACATCTACTGCTTCTTCATCGTAAGCCCACGGTACACGATAGGAAGTGCTTCCGTGCAGTCTGGAATGAGAAGACATCAGGCCAAAAGCAGCCCAGCGTTTGTATACATCCGGTGTGGAAGTACTTTCAAAACCACCGATATCATGGCTCCAGTATCCAAAACCAGACATGGTAAGGGAAAGGCCTCCACGAAGACTTTCTTCCATGGATACGTAGTCAGACCAGCAGTCGCCGCCCCAGTGTACCGGGAATTTCTGTCCGCCAACTGTAGCAGAACGTGCAAACAGAACTGCTTCTCCTTTGCCTCTCTTACGCTCCAGAAGATCAAATACCGTCTTATTGTAAAGGTAAGTATAATAGTTGTGCATTTTTTCCGGATCAGAGCCATCTGCATAAACACAGTTGACCGGAATTCTCTCGCCAAAATCTGTCTTAAAGCAGTCAACTCCCATATCAAGAAGCACTTCCAGTTTATCCTGGAACCACTTGCAGGCTTCCGGGTTTGTGAAGTCAACCAGTGCCATTCCCGGCTGCCACATATCCCACTGCCATACATCACCGTTTGGTCGTCTGATAAAGTATCCGTTCTCTTTTCCTTCTGCAAAAAGTGCAGATTCCTGTGCGATATATGGGTTAATCCATACACAGATATTCAGGCCTTTTGCTTTGATTCTGCCAAGCATTCCTTCCGGATCCGGGAATACACGGGTATCCCACAAAAAGTCTGACCAGTGGAAATCTTTCATCCAGAAGCAGTCAAAATGGAATACACGAAGGCCGATTCCACGTTCCAGCATACCGTCAACAAAGCTCATAACTGTCTCTTCATCATAGTTTGTTGTGAAGGATGTAGAAAGCCAGAGACCATAGGTCCACGGTGCCGGAAGAGATGGTTTTCCTGTGATATCTGTATAACGTTTCAGGACGTCTTTCATAGTCGGTCCGTTAATTACGAAGTAGTCAAGACTTTCGCCTTTTACGGAAAATTCTACCTTTGTTACCTGCTCTGTTCCTACTTCAAAAGAAACTTTGTCTGAGCTGTTTACGAACACACCGTATCCTTTGTCAGTCAGATAAAATGGGATATTCTTGTAAGACTGGTCAGTGCTTGTACCACCGTCTTCATTCCAGATATCTACAGACTGTCCATTTCTTACCAGTGCTCCGAAACGCTCACCAAGTCCATAAACGTGCTCATTTACATCAATGCCAAGCTGCTGGCGCATATATGCTTTGCCTTCCGGGTCCATATCATAAGCAAAACCGGTCCACTGAGTACGCATATATGCAAGGTCTCTTCCGCTGCTTGCAGTCAGGACTTTGCCTTCTCTTTCATAGGACATGCTCCAGTTTTTCTTATTAATGCGAAGGGAAAGATTTCCTGATTTTACAAGGATCTCATCTTCTGTTTCTTCTACATCCATTGTCCGGTTTTCATCCAGGTTCAGATCAAATTTCGGGCTGTGATCTTCCACTCCCAGATAATGGCTTGTCTGCACGCGGATCACATTCTCAGCCGGTGCTGTGATTCTGATTGTGAGGTTGATTCCGCCAAGCGTATCGCCTCTGTGTGCGATATGATGTGTCGGTGCACAGATCACAACTTCATGGTCGTTCTTGTTTACAAAGTAAGCTTCCTGCGGTGCAAAACATTCAATTCCTTCCTTCTGCAGCCAGCATCCATTTCCGAATTTCATATGTCGTAACTCCTTTATATATCATTCTTTTTCCTGTAACTGTTCTCTGTTTTCCCAGCTACCTTTTTCTCCATTATACAAAGCTATGACAGATAAAAATACTGGCAGAATTCATTGAAAAATACGCTACTTTTTAGACATCGACTAGTGATTCCTGCATATATCACCAATACAGTTCTTTCACCTTCATTTTCATACCTTCTGCCAGCGGTTTATAAAGCCCTGCCAGCCCAAATTTCTCAGGTAATACTACAGACATAGTCTCTATTTCGCTTTTTATCTTTGCCACATAGTTTTTATCCGTTTTCCCTCTCCACCTCAAATCTATAAAACATCCTGCAAGATTTCCATATTCCCGAACAAAATATTGTTTTCCATTTTCTGTCTGAAATCTGTAATCGTCGAGTCCCAGACTTTGTCCCAGATGAAATATTCGTCTCTGAAAATCGTCTGTATTTCTCCCTCTTTTCAACTGTTCGTCAAGTCTCAACAACTCCAGTAATGTATTCTGAAAACGATCCACCTCCAGCTCTTCTCCTGGCCTTTTCTTAAACCGAATCTTCCAGATGTATTCCAAAACCCTTATTAACTCATAATCCATTTCATATGTTTTTATGATTTCCCGCAAAATTCTTTTTCGATTTTCTTTTGACACCTCTCCATAAAATTCAAGTAATTTTTCTTCCATATCTTATTCTCCTGATACCAAAAATCCCTTCTTGATATTTCACCAAGAAGGGATTTTCAAAACTATATAATTTTGAGAAAGTAATCTTATTTATCAGTCATAAAGATTTGGTGCAATATCATCCGCATCAATATTTGTAGAATCATACCAGTATCCATCTGTTGGAACATCTTCAATTTCCTGTCCATTCGCAGCTGCAACCAGTGCATATACAGAATAATATCCCATCATCAAAGGTGACTGTGTGATTGCTCCATATAAGGTTCCATCTGTAACTGCCGCCTTGATTGTTGCACCAGCATCAAAACCTACACCGATTACGTCATTTTCTGCATCCGATCCAAGTACATTAAGATTATTATTTGCAGAAATGATACCTTCTGTTGCTCCCTGGTTAGATCCAAAAATTCCAATGGTATCTTCCTTTGCAAGAAGTGCCTGTGACTCTGATGCACATAATTCTACTGTAGCAGTAGCCGGAACTCTGGCTTCAATAACTATATCAGCCGAAGAAGCATCACCTGCATCCGCACAGTGATTTACATAATATTCATTTCCTTCTACACCAACTGTCTTTCCATCAGCTTTTGCAAGTTCAATAAATTTATCAATGAATCCCAGTCCTCTTTCTATGTTAGAGGTGCCGGTTGCATTCATATTGACTTCACCAATCCTGATCTGTCCATCAGAATTTGCAATTCTGTCTTTTAAAGCCTCATACATATGATCTGCCGCAATGGATCCTGCTGATCTTGAATCTGTTGCAACAGTACATTTGACAGAACCTTCCGGAGCTTCGGTAACTGCACTGTCAAAAGCAACAATCGGAACCCCTTTTTCTTTTGCTTCGGCAAGAGAATCAATTACTGCATTTGCATCACTTGCCGCCAAAGCAACACCATCAACCCCTGCGCTGATTGCAGTATTTAACATGTTTACCTGATCTGCGATATCTGATTCACTGTTCGGACCTGTTGCATTAACCTTTACTCCTAATTCATCCGCTGCATTTTCCATTCCCTGAATCGCAGCCTGCCAGTAAGAAGAGTCATTGCTTTTAATAATACAAGTAAATTCATATTCTTTATCAGCTTCCAGTCCATCAAACTGCTCCACAGCTGCGTCAGCGCTTTCAGCCGCCATTACCGGACATATCATTGCCGAAGACATCATAGCGGTTCCTAATAATACTGCCAATACTTTTTTCTTCATAAAAAATCCCCCAATAGACTTTTCTTTTTTGTTTTGTGTGGCATGCCGTTCTCACTTAAGATACTTCGATTATACACAAATAATTTGTCTATTTCTTTAGCTGTTTTTATCTCTGTTTGTTTATTTCTATTCTTTTTATCACGATAGTCAATATGTCATATCCTTATTTTTTAGGGATTTTGTTAATGCAAAATACATTTTTTGCTGTTTTCAACAATTTTATTGTTCTGTTTCTACTTATTTTTGTCTTTTTCTATTCACTTTTCTTTTTTATGTTAAAAAACAGTAGAAATAAACAAATTAGATTATTTTTACGCTTGTAACCTCTGTGTAAAGCAACTATAATGAAGCTATAAAATCATTGTGGAGGTTTCTTATGGACAGTCATATACTCGAAAATATGCAGCCCTTTGTGCGTATGGTAAAAATAAGGAAGCACAAATCACTCTCTGGAGATTTTACTGATTTTGATCATGTTCTGGTTTATATTGCAGAAGGAAGTGCTGTTTACAGTATTAATGGATATTCCTACACCCTTCAGTCTGGAGATATCCTGCTGATGCCTCCATATCTGCGTCACAGTGTTTTTAATATGAATAACGAAAATGTTGTTCAGTACATTATCCATTTTGATTTCTACATTGATCCGGTCCGCTGTAGATTATCTCATCAAAGTGCAGATGATTTCACCACTCCGCCTGTCCTTCCCGACCGTGAAAAACTATTAAACGGAAAAGTATACACTTATCATTTATCTGAAAAACAAAGATTTGAATATGAAAATCTGTTTTTACAGGCATACAGGGAATTTTCCGACAAAAAAGAAGGCTATTCTGTTTATCTGAAAAGCCTTCTGACACAAATGTTGATTCTTGCTCTGCGAAGCATGCATGGAAAACCTTCATCTTCCATTGAACAGGGAAAGAAAAATTCCAAATCATTAAAACTGGTGCAGGCTGCTCAGGAATATATCTGGCTCAACTACAGTGAGAAACTAGATAACGAAACAGTCGCCGCCGTTCTTAGCGTCACTCCTAATTACCTCACTAAAATTTTTCAGAAGTATTCCGGCATGCCGCTTCATAAGTATATTCGCAGTTACAGGCTGGAAGTAGCACGGATGATGCTCACCAATGACAAATACAATATAACAGAAATCGCACAAAAATGTGGTTTTTCAAGCATTCATCTGTTCAGCAAACTCTTCAAAAAAGAATATGGTGTCTCACCAAGTGAATATGCCGACCTTCCATTAAAAGAAAATGATGGAACAGAAAATAAGCGAGGCTATCGCCCGGAGAAACTGACTTATTACAATTAAAACCCAAACGCCCACGGCATGCCGTGGGCGTTCAGTCTTTTACATAATGTTATTTTTTCTTTTTCAGAATCCTTGTCTGCAGCGGAGCCATGACTTCGCTCTCTGTTCCGTAGATCAGTTCATACTCTGCCGGAACCGGAACAGCCTGCGGTTTGCGTGCGTAGTTCTGGATGAAGAGGTATTCGGTGTCTTCGCTTTCTCTTACGGTTACGGCAACACCTTCCGGAATGAACTCAACTGGAGATTTCAGTCCGGCTTCTGCTGCTGCTCTGCCGTAGAAGTCCTGATAGAATCCAAGTTCCATATCCGCGCATACGTAATATACGTGGCCTTTGCCGAATGCTTTGTGTGTCAGTACCGGGTAGCCCTGATAAAAGTCTTCGCCGTAGCGCATCAGCACTTCCGCATCGGAAACTTCGACCAGTTCACAGAGGTTTTTGCAGGAATATACGTTGCTGATTCCAAGGTGGCTTCCTGCCTCCGGAATCGCGTGGTTTTCTTCCCAATCATAGAGAGCATCGATCTCTGCACTGCGAATTCCGGTTACGTCCATCAGACCATATGGTGTTCCGTCAAGGAAACATTTGTCTGTGCCGTCCACCAGTCCGGACCAGTAGGAAAGTACCAGAGTTCCACCATTTTCCACATAGGTGCGGAGTTTTGCTTCATATCCGTCTTTGAACATATATGCCATCGGAGCTGCCAGAACTTTGTAATCTGCAAGGTCATGTTCCATTGCAATGATATCAACATTCAGTCCCTGTTCTCTCAGTGCACGGTAGTTCTTCTGCACATTTTCACGATAATGCATATCTTCGTTTCTCGGTCCCTGTACGTCAGCGATCGCCCAGTCGTTTTCACGATCATAGAGAACGGCTGCCTGAGATTTCATGTTGGTTCCGACAGTCTCCCGGATCTGTTCCAGAACCTCTCCAACCTCTGTTACTTCACGGAAAACACGGGTATCTTCTTTGCCGTAATGATCGATCACAGCGCCATGGAATTTCTCGGAAGCACCCTGGCTCTGACGAAGCTGGAAGTACAGGACACTGTCAGAACCGTGAGCAACTGCCTGGAGAGAACCTGCCAGAAGCATTCCCGGTTTCTTAAGTTTATTGATCGGTTTCCAGTTCGTTGCAGACGGACAGGATTCCATGAGAAGGAACGGTGCTTTCTTGATGCTTCGCATCAGATCGTGCTGCATTGCCGCATCAACGGCTGTGACATATTCCTCTTTTTTGTGCCATCCCGGATAATTATCCCAGGATACAATATCGAGAACATCTTTGAATTTCTTATAATCCAGACCGTCAAAATCATACATCAGATTGGCGGTTACAGGAAGTTCAGAACCACCTTCACGGATTGCATCGACCTCATTTTTGATAAAGTCAATGGTCTGATCTGTGACAAAACGTTTCCAGTCAAGTTTCAGTGCATGAAGTTCATTTTCACCCTTTGTGGACGGACTTTCGATCTGATCAAAGCTATTGTAAATGTGGCTCCAGAACGTGGTGCACCAGCTCTTGTTGAGGTTTTCGATCGTGCCGTATTTCTCTTTCAGCCATTCTCTGAACTTCGCCTGGCAAAGTGGGCAGTGGCATTCTCCACCAAATTCATTGGAGATATGCCACAGCATAACTGCCGGATGTTTGCCGAATCTTTCGGCTAATTTCTTATCAATCGCATGGACTTTTTCTCTGTATACCAGAGAGGTAAAGCAGTGATTATGTCTGCCTCCAAAGAATCTTCTCGTTCTGTCCGGATCCATACGGAGAACTTCTTCATATTTGTCTGCCATCCATTTCGGTCTTGCTCCTGACGGAGTTGCAAGGATCGTATAGATGCCTTCTTTGTAAAGATTATTGATGATCTCTTCCAGCCAGTCAAAGTTATATTTTCCTTCTTCCGGTTCCAGAACAGCCCAGGAAAAAATTCCTACAGATACTGTATTGATGTGTGCTTTTTTGAAATATTCGATGTCCTTCTGAAGAATATCCGGGCGGTCAAGCCACTGCTCCGGGTTATAATCTCCACCATGAAGGTAACGTCCGTATTTAATCTGTTTAGCCATTTTGTCTCCTCTTAAAGTCCCTTAAACACAAAGGAAAATTCCATCTTTTTGTCAGTTTTCAGTAAGTATTCTTCATGTGTGCGTGCGCCCCAGCTGTCGTCACCGCCGATTCCCATCTGTTCTTTTGCAACACGTACAACCGTGTAATGAACTTCCGGAAGTTCGTATGGATGCATTGCATTTTCCATTTCATGTGGGGTGTATGGAAGTGCTGAGAACATCATCGGGCCATTGTTTTCATCCATTTCAAAGAGCATTCCTCTGCCCTTGCGATCGGTCACTTTTGCCCAGCGTGCTTCTTCTTTTGCACCACATTCCTGTGGAACCATATATCTTGCCATGTTGTCTGCAACTTTGTTTGCATAAATGCCGAGTTTTGCACCTTTCTTACGGTCGGAACAGGTCTCTGCCTCGCCAAGACCATACCATTCTACACGGTCATAATCTGCGTTGAATTTGAAGATCACACCAAATTCCGGCATATCGCCAAGCTCTTTGACCGGGTCATAACTGAGAGTTGTTTTTACTCTTCCATCGCCGAATACTTCGTAGGAAAGTCTGCATTCGCTGAGTGGTGTGGTCGGCATGAGATAGGTGTAAGTTACTTTTACAGTCTTCTCATTTACTTCTACTTCCGGCTCATTTCCCGGACCGTATGGTCCCTGACGGAAGTCTTTGTGATTCAGATACATGCTGGCGATCTTCCACTGTCCGTAGCGCATTCCCATGAGATTTCCACAGTCATTGTCGGTTGGTGCACGCCAGAAATTCGGCTTCGGAATTGCCTCGATCATCTCTTTTCCAGCATATTTATAAGATACCAGCCCACCGTTTAATACGGAGAAAAGCACTTCAAAGTGTGCGCCTCTGACACCGATATTGTGTGTGCTGCGGATGACTTCTACGCCTTCCGTACAAGTCTTTTTCGACTCTGCAACCTGGTATACATACTGTCCAAAAGCTACCTCATGTCCAGCTTCTGCCCATGCTTTATCCTCTTTCAGATGGAAGGAAACTGTCACTGCATACTCGCCTGGTTTCTCTTCTTTTGCAAGCGGAAGTGCGTAGGTTTCTTCGCTTAATGGAGCAACTGCAGTTGCAAGAGAAGCCTTGCGGATCACTTTTCCATTCTTTGCAACAGTTACTTTGCAGTCAAAAATATCTGTGTTTACAAACAGGTTCTTGTTAATGACTTTTACGCTGTCTGCACTGACTTCTGCAGTGATGTTCTGGTAGTTGAATTTGACTTCCTGCATCTTCGGAGAAGCATCTCTGTTTCCGCCATATGCGATACCATTTCCACTGAAGTTGTAGTCTGTCGGACGTTCTCCGAAGTCACCGCCGTATGCCTGGAATTCTTTTCCGTAGCGGTCTTTTTTGTAGATAGACTGATCAATGTAGTCCCAGATAAAGCCGCCCTGATACTTCGGTTCTGTGTCGGTCAGGTCTGTATATTTGTGCATTGCACCGCAGGAATTTCCCATTGCGTGAGTGTATTCACAGCAGATAAACGGCTTGGAATCATCTTTTGCAAGGAACTCCTTGATTGCTTCTACAGACGGATACATCTGGCTTTCCATGTCGCTGGTATCATTGTATCTGCGGTCGTGGCAAAGGCCTTCATAGTGAACCAGACGGGTCGGATCTTCTTTATGGAAGAACTGTGACATTTCAAAAATATCCTTGCCTCCGAAGGACTCATTTCCGCAGGACCAGATCAGGATCGCAGCGTGGTTTTTGTCTCTCTGGTACATGGAATTTGCACGGTCAAGCATCATATCCAGCCATTCCGGTTTATCATGCGGTACAACATAAGTGTAGTCTTTTGTAAATTCAGCAACATCCCAGGAACCATGAGATTCCAGGTTTGTCTCATCGATCATGTAGATTCCGTATTCATCGCAGAGCTGATAGATCAGGGATGCATCCGGATAATGGCAGGTACGGATCGCATTGATATTGTTCTGCTTCATGGTCTTTAAGTCTTTGCGAAGTTCTTCTTCGGATACGTGTCTTCCGCTTACAGAACTGAATTCATGACGGTTGACGCCCTTGAATACGATACGTTTTCCATTCAGTGTCATGATACCGTCTTTCATCTCGAAACGGCGGAATCCAACTCTCTGAGGGATCACTTCCTGAAGCTCTCCTGCCTCATTGTAAACCTCCAGAGTCAGGTCATAAAGCCGTGGATCTTCTGCATTCCAGAGTGCCGGATCTTCTATTTTCCAGGAATAAATTTCTTCTCCGTCAAGTGCTTTTTTATCCTCTATCACGGTCTCTCCATCTTTGGAAAGAGTGATCTGAACAGTACCTTTTCCCCAGGTATTTGTTCTGATCTCAAGTGCTGCTGCACGTAATGTTTCATCCGGGATTGCACGGATCTGAAGGTCATAAACATGAACTTCCGGTACGGTATAAAGGTAAACATCTCTGTAGATTCCGGAGAAACGGAAGAAGTCCTGGTCCTCGCACCAGCTGCTTGCCGTCCATTTGAATACCTGTGCTGCAAGCTTGTTTTCGCCTTCTTTTACATACTCGGTCAGTTCAAATTCTGACGGTGTAAAAGAGTCTTCACTGTATCCAACAAAGTGTCCGTTGAGCCATAATGCAATGCCGCTCTCCGCTCCCTGGAAGGAGATAAAGAGACGTTTTCCCTGCATTTCTTCCGGCACTTCAAAGTATTTCACATAGCTTGCAACCGGATTGAAATGCTCCGGAATCTCACCCGGATGAATGTCCTCGTGACCTTCCCACGGATACTGTACGTTGGCATACTGCGGTGCATCATATCCTTCCATCTGGATATGCGCCGGCACACGGATATCATCCCAGTCTCTGCAGCAATATTCTTCTTTTTCGAACCCCGGAATCACACTTCCATAGTTGCGGGCATAGTGGAATTTCCAGATTCCGTTAAGGTCATAACGGAAGGAAGTTTCTTTTTCCTGCGCTTCCTCTCCATCTCTGTAATATGTATGGTCAGAATGTGCATCCATTCTTCCGTCTTTGAAATACTGTGGATCTTTTACTAAAGAATAATCAAAAGTTTTCATCATTATCCTCCTGCGTTTTATGGATTCATTATAGTATGTATTTTTCTCATGTGGTATAATAAGTCATTCCAAAAAATATAACATTTTGAAACAAGGTGAGCTTATGCCAATTTACTTTCGCAATACTCCTGTAACAATGCCGTTCATGTTCGATTCCGTCGGAAACCACTGGTATCAGGAAAGTATGCAGCGTCCGAACGGACATCCTCATTATCACTATCTTCAGACAGAAAAGGGAAAAGGACGAATTGAAATCCGCGGAAAGTATTATATACTGGAGGAACAGGAAGGAATCCTGATCGCACCGTCTGTCCCACATTCCTATACGAAAGAATCCGAGGAATGGGATACTGTTTTTGCCACATTTACCGGCACACTCTCTTCCGGGATCTCTTCAATCCTTCAGAATCAGTCGGTCGTTTTTGTCGGTAAGGAGCAGGGCTGTCTGATCGAGCACATCATTTCGAATGCCGTTTCTGAATTCCAGAAATCCATTCCTGATATGAAAGTGCTCTCTGCATTCTGCTATGACCTGCTGCTTGCTTTTACTCCGGACACTTCTTTCAGAAATCTGACCACTGATCCACTGTATCAGAGATATGTCGCCCCCATTGTGCGAGAAATTGAAACCAGATATTCTGAGGAACTGACCGTTCAGGAATTAAGCACCCAGGTTTTTGTCACTCCTCAGTATCTCTCCCGGCTGTTCCGCAAATTCCTGGGTGTTTCAGTCTATGAATATCTGACCGGATACCGGATCAACAAGGCCAAAGAACTGCTGCTGACCCACACGCACATGAAAATCCAGGAGATTTCCCTTGCATCCGGTTTCACAGACACCAGTCACTTTATTTCGATTTTTCGGAAATACACGGGAACCACTCCGCTTGATTTCCGTAAGGTCTATCACATGTAAGTCTTTATAAAAGCTGAAAAATCACAAAAAAGGATGCCGCATAATCTGTCTGGGACATATTACGCAATATACCCACAGGACCAAGCAGCATCCTTTTATTTAGTTCATTATTGTAATGCTCTCCGAATCACTACTTAACAGCACCTGTAATACCTTCGGCGAACTGTTTCTGCAGTACGAAGAATACAACCATTGTCGGGATGGAACAGAATAATACACCGCACATCAGCATACCGTAGTCTGTTACATAACCTGTGATCAGGTTTGCGATCAGCATTGGCATTGTCATCGCCTTGTTATCTGTCATGATTACCTTCGGCCACAGGTAAGAATTCCATGCGTTCATAAAGGTAATAACTGCTGCAGCCGCATAAGTTGATTTCATGGTCGGAATGAACATCTGGAAGAAAATTCTTACTTCGCTCAGACCGTCGATACGGGCTGCTTCGATGATATCAATCGGGAATGATCTTGCATTCTGACGGAACATCATGATCATAAACGGTGTAGAAATGATCGGAAGGATAAAACCAACTGCTGTATTCAGAAGTCCTGCTTTAGAGAACATCTTGAATAACGGAACCATGGTAGCAACCTGCGGAACCATCATTGCAAGAAGCAGAATGGAGAACAGTCTGTCTTTTCCTTTGTCATGATAAACTTCAAATCCGTATCCTGCGATAGAGCATACCAGCAGGCAGATCACTGTTGTGAGGATTGCATAGAAGAAAGAGTTTCCAAGTGCTCTCCACAGTGGCTGCTGTGATGTCAGGTTACGGAAGTTTTCCATGAAGTGGCTTCCTGGGATAATTCGTCCACGGGATACATCTGTGGATGTATTGGTTGCGGCTGAGATCATCCAGTATAACGGGAATACCGAAATAAATGACACGATGATCAGAAAAATGTATGTAGGAATCAATCTTCTCTGAATGGCTGATTTGTTTTTCTTAGTCACGTGTATCACCTACTTTCAAGTTGATAAATGCAAGTACAGCTACCATAATGAAAATGATAAATGACATTGCTGATGCATATCCAAAGTTCGGTACGTTGATAAAGCATGTGTTGTAAATATAGTGGGACATTGTGATTGTTGTGTTTGCCGGTCCACCTTTTGTCAGGTTGACAGACTCATCGAACAACTGCAGTGTACCATTAATTGACATGATGAATGTCATGATAATTGTCGGTTTCAGAAGCGGAACGGTAATCTTCCAGAATGTCTTCCAGCCGTTCGCACCATCAATCTTGGCTGCCTCATATACAGAATATTCGATATTCTGAAGACCTGCCAGATAGAATACCATGTTATATCCTGTCCATCTCCAGATCAGTGCGATAATGATTACGATCTTTGCACTGGCAGAGTTACCCAGGAAGTTATAACCGGTCGATAAGATTCCAAGTTTGATGAGGATACTGTTGATCAGACCATCTGTAGCAAACATGGAACGGAAAATCAGTGAGTAGGAAACCAGAGATGTTGCACATGGAAGGAATACACATGTACGGAAAAATCCTCTGAATTTCAGGTCTTTGTTGTTCAGAAGCTGTGCCAGAAGAATTGCCAGCACGAGCATGATCGGCACCTGAATGATCAGGTAAAGGAAAGTATTTACAATAGACTGCTGAAATACTTTATCTGCCAGGATACGTTTGTAGTTACTGAAAAGCGGCTCTGCAAACCGCATGTTTGCGCCGGCGCCTGTCTGTAAAGAAATGATAAACGCACGGATCATCGGATAGAAACTCATAATTGCGATCATGATAGATGCAGGTGCAAGGAAAAGCCAGCCCGCAGCTCTCTGTTTCGCAACCAGAGACATGCCTTTTTTCTTGGAATTCACAGGAACTCCCCCTTTCAAACCTCAGTTTTGACACATAACAGGGGGACTGCAAGCAGTCCCCCGCCTTGATTACTTATGAATGTTCACTTTTTCGAGATTCCGATTACTCTGTCATCTTGAATGCAAGTGTATCCTGTGCTTCCTGAAGAGCGTCTTCTACAGATGTTCCGTTTACGATATTAACAACTGCTGTGTTGACGCATTCTCTTGCTTCATAGTGATACGGTGTTTTTGTGAACTCCGGAATATGAGAAGAGTATTCTACGATTGTTGAGAAGATTGCCTGGTTGTTGAAGTATTCGTTTGGCTCATTGTAAACTTCTGATTCACCAGCTGGCAGGTAGCAGGAGATTGCACCTGTTTCCGGAAGGATTGCATCATAGAAGTCTGTGCTGGAACCAAATGTGCTTGCAAGGAAGTCTTCTGCAAGTTCTACATTTTTGCAGTTGGATGTAATATACCAGGAAGATCCACCGTTGTTAGCATAGTTTGTAGCTGTATCAACATCGTCAACTTTTGGCATTGTTGTGATTTCCCAGAGACCTTTCTGATCTTCTGTTGTCATCAGAGTAGCTGTGATCCAGTTACCATTTACGATACCTGCAGCCTCACCGCTTGTGATTGTTGCGATGTATTCATCCCAGTTGTTTACAAGTTTAACAACATCGTTTTTAACAAGGTCTACATAAAGGTTGATGCATTTTTCAGCAACGTCGTTTCCAACGATGTAAGCTTCGCCATCTTCGTTTACGAAGTTAGCTCCACAGGACTGCATCATCATCATCAGAGTGTCGCCACCTGTAGCTTCGCTTGTAAGAAGGTATTTACCGGTCTTTTCATGAACATCTTTACCGATTTCCATGAATTTGGACCATGTGATGTCTGTCAGATCATCCAGTGTATATCCTGCTTCATCAAGGATATCTGTACGATAGCATGCGATAACAGCACCGTTGTCAAACGGAACACCGTAATGTGTATCATCTACCATAGAATAGGACTGTTTCAGTTTTCCGAAGTCATCCCAGTTAATGTCCATATCTTTCAGATCTGTGAAAGCATCCGGATAGCTCTTCAGATATTTCTGGTAGCTGTTGTCCTGCATCAGAACGATGTCCGGAAGTGTACTGTAGTCACCAGCGTTAGCTGCTGTTGTCAGCTTTGTCTGGCAGTCATCAGAAGATGTTTCGATAATGTCTACTGAAAATCCTTCGTGATCTTTTGCGTACTGTTCGCCGGCGATCTCCATGGATTTAATGTTAAAGTTCTGGTCCCAAGCCCATACGGTTAATGTATTGTCATCTCCGGAATCAGCGGAAACAACTGTAGCGGTTCCTGCGAAAGATGCAGCCATAACGCCTGTCATTAATACTGCAAGTAATTTTTTCTTCATAGATGTGTCCTCCTTTTATTAAGCGTATTCTCTTTGTTCGAATTGCTTATGAACTGATTATATCATCTGATTTTCTGTGATAGTTTGCATAACCACACATATAATGTGCATTTTCAACCATTTTATGTATTTTGCACTATACAATGCATATAAAATTGTGTTTTTTGTTCGTTTTTCGTACTTTCACGATTTTTGTCATATCATTTTGATGAAAAAAATCCTCTCTTTTCGACAGAATGTATAAGTTCTTTGTCTCTAAGAGAGGTCTTTGTTCTTATTTCATAAATTTTATATTCATTTTTTGTACATATTTCACAGATTTTCAATAGAATTATGCAAAATAGACTTTTTCAGGATGCTGTGTTTTCATCATATGAAGCATCTCTTCGGTAAGATCCAGAAGCAGTTTTATCTTGCGTCCATCTTCGGTGATGATCATCGTATAGTATGGAATATTGTCATCATAGGAAGTGTAATCGTATTTCTTCAGGCTTTCCGTGCCACCGTTCTTTTTATATTTTGCAACACTCTCATGCCAGTGCGGGGCTGTCACTTCCATATTTTTGAGTTCGAGAACATGTGCAGTTCTGCGGTATTTTTTTCCAAGGATCACATCAATGGAAAGCGTGTCGTTCTCAAGGGTATACTCGTAATCTTTCTGGCTGAAGACATCATACACAAAATAAAGTGCCGCCAGCAAAAAGCCTGCGAGCATGAAGGACTGTGAGATCGTAATACCGAGTATTACAAAAAACACAGCAAAAATGATCATTACTTTTCGCAGGATGCCGGACATGCTTTTTTTCTTTCTTGATACCTGCTCTACTATCTTATAATCGTACATAAAAATTTCCTTTCTGTCTTTTCAGACACGCTTCCTTCTGATTTATCATAAACAGCTTTCTCTGGTAAACGCCTTACCATCCCTCCTCGGAATGAATATCAAAATTCAGAAGCTGCTGTTCGTAATTTTCCGGACGTTTTCGCCATTCGACCGGGGTAATCCCCATAATTTGTTTAAAATTTCGATTAAAGGTCGAATTGGTTGTAAATCCACACTTGTGAGCAATGTCTGCCACCGGGTCATCTGTTTTCTGCAGAAGTTCACAGGCTGTCTGAACACGCACCGTATTAATATACTCTAACGGTGTTACTTTCATATAGGAAGTAAAAATTCGCCTGAAATGCGTTTCACTGATGTGGCAGCTCTTCGCCAGATCCTCCACCTTAATGTCTTCCATATAGTGATAAGAAACAAAATCCAGAACCCTTGTGATCATATTCGTAAGTTTTCCTGTTTCTTCTGCTACCCGGTCTTCTTCTAAGGGACGATTCAGTCTGGCAATCTCTACCAGAAGTGCTGCAAGAACTCCCTTCGCTTCCTCCAGATAAAATTCTTCTCCATCTCTCATGATATTCATAATCTTTAAGATTTTTGCAGATATGGATGGGTATTCCTCTTCTCTGAGAAACAATGCTTTGGAATATATTCGCTGGATCACCTTTTCCGCTTTAACCGGACTGTCCAGAAATCTTTTCATAAAGCCTTCTACATCTATAAACAGATATTCCCATCGACTGATCGTCCCTGCATCACTGTTCGTCGTATGTGGATAATTCGGTGGGATAACAGTAAATTCTCGCCCGCTGAAGCGAGGTTCATCCTCTCCAAGAACCAGAAAGCCATCGCCTTCATAACAGAATCCGATTTCAAGATAATTATGAAAATGAAGATAATCCACATCATTACCATAATTCTGAACCCATTTTTGTCCAAGAAGTGCCAGAATCGGACTTCCGGCTGACATCTGATAATAACGGAACTCCATCTTCGGTTTTTTTCTCTTCTTTGCCATATGTTCCCTCCAGTATTTTCTATCTGAATTGTACACTATAAAACAATCAAAAAAAAGATTACCGACCGTAATTTCGATAATCTTTCTGATCTATTGTGATTATTTTTCGTGATCTTCCGGAGCAAATCCATTCTTGTACTGATCTGTCCATTTTTCAAATGCTTCCAGACATTCGTCAGAATTAATAAGAATATTGCCATCCTGATCATAAGTATTTCCACCGGTAAATGACTGAAGATATACAAGCAGTGGGGCAAACGCTCCACGTGCTCCTCTGTAAGATGCTCCATAATGTTTTTCCGCTGTATCTGTCAGCTTCTCAACTGCATCAAAATAGTCATCATATGTCCAACCCTTTGACGAATCAAGATCAAGACCAGCTTCTTCAGCCCAGTCTTTACGATAGTAAACTCCTTTTACCATCAGTCCGTCCGGACCATACTGTCATGACATCTGGAAGCTGACCTGATGCACCAAGTACGGTAATCTTGTTTGCCGCATCATCCCACGGTACACTCTCATAAGTGACAGAAATTCCGGTTTCTTCTTTGAATTTTTCAAAGATACCTTCGAAGTATTCCTGTCGTGTTTCACTCGGGCTTACGTCCAGAAAGCAACAATAAGGGCGTATGAAAAATTTTTATTTTTTCACACGCCCTTACTAATTATCAATCTTATTTTTTCTTTATCATTTCTCCAGCCACGTAGCATACAGCTGCAACTGCCATACCATTGATGGAAGCGATTCCCCATGTTACTACATTTGCAACAAGTGCTCCCAGCACAACTCCGGCTACTGCAAACCAATTTACTGTCGCAATCCTGACTGTATCTGTATCATATGCCTTCTTATTCATAAAATAAGAGAGAACAAGAATGATTCCGACAGGCGGAAGTGTACAGTTCAGAATATTCAGCCATCCGCAGAAATTGTAGTACAGCCATACAGAAAGCAGTGTTCCGATAATACCGGATATCAGAACCATCGGTTTCTTTTTCTGGTGGAAAATATTTGCCAGACCAAGTCCAGCTGAATACAGAGCATTGTCATTGGTTGTCCAGATGTTCAATCCCAGAACCAAGATTGCCATATAAAACAGCCCCAGACGGATCATAACTTCAAAAATATCATTTCCACCAACGAAAATATACGCAATCGCGCCGAAAAAGAACATAAGTGAATTTCCGATAAAGAATGCAACAACCGTTGCAATCGTTCCTTCTTTTCCATTTTTTGCAAATCTTGTAAAGTTCGGCGTGGCTGTTCCTCCCGAAACAAAGGAACCAATGGCCAGACCTGCACCGCCTATAACTGTAAGTGAGCCACTGGATACAGCAAACTGATCAATGATTGTTCCATCTCCCTGCTGTACTGCCATGACCATCGCTACTGTACCAAGAATTGCAACCAATGGAACGGCAATATAGCTGACCACTGTCAGAGATTTAATTCCGAAATATGCCGAAGCAGTCATGCATGCACCCGCCACAATGATCAACACCCATTCTACTACTGTACTTTCGCCAAAAAGTTCTTTTGATACCGGCAATGCAAACATTGCAACTCCAACACCAAACCAGCCTATCTGAGTAAAGCTGATCATCGCTGATGGAAGGTAGGATCCTTTTTCTCCAAAGGCTCTTACAGAAAGCAGGTCAAGACTCAGACCAGTCTCTGCTCCTACATATCCAAGCAGTCCGGTATATACTCCCAGGATCACGCCGCCCAGAAGAAGCGCTTTAACAAATCCCCAGAAATCCAGTCCTGCCGCCATTTCCTGTCCAACCCACATGCTCGCTGAGAAAAATGTGAATCCAAGCATGATCATAAACATTGTAATAAATCTTCGTCTGTTCCACTTCGGAACCGCACATTCTGCATAATCAATATCCGTTACCTGCTGTGCGTTGTTCTCTGCTGTCATTTTTTCACTCATCTCTTCTCCCCGTTCTCTTTAATCCAGAATATATTTGCGAAGCGCCTCGGTGAATTCACCGATTCTCTGCTCTGCAAGCTCTTTCAGTGTAATATTCTTCATACTCTCGATATATCCCTGTTCCTGTCGATACAGCCATTTCGCATCTGCCGGACGGATCCTGTCATAATGATTTACTTTGATCCAGTCTTCATAACTGATCGGCGTCGGATAACCAAGTTTCTCGTCAAGAAGTTCCTTAAACTCAATCTTATCTGTTCTTTCAAGGATTCCTTCCCAGAATTCCAGAACTTCTTCTACATGTTCATGGATCTCATAACGTCTCGCACCGCCATCATAGATAATGCATTTCTCAAAAAGAGGACTGCACATGGAAAGTGTCTCCCGTCTGAATTCCGGAGCAACAATGCCGCCTTTCCAGTAGAAATCCACATCCGGAAGATTGATTCCGGAAACGCCCTTATCCTGGTAAGTGCTGAAGATTCCTTCATAATAAACTGTGATAAATCCTTCAAATTCCGGCCAGAACTCACGAATTTCCTCAGTAAGCTTCTCAAGGATATCAATTCCCTTTGTTCCACCAATTGTAAAAATAATGATATTGCGGAGTCTTGCTCCATGGTTTCTGTAGAAATCTGTCACATAACGCAGACAGTGGATCAGTGTCTCACCGCTGGCAATGATATCTCCGATCATCAGTGTGCTGTCCGGAACCATTGTCAGCTTGCTGTACTTGATCTCCAGACCGGCAATCTCCTCATGTTCAAAAACACGTTCGCTCGAAAGAAAGCTGATATCATGTACACGGATATGCTCTCTGTAACATGCTTCTTCAAGAGGATAATTCAGCGCCCCTCTTAATATAGAAAGAATATTTGCTGTCGTAACCTTCTTCTGTTCTTTCAGATAATAGAGCATCTGAGAAGTTGAGGAAACGAGGCAGTTATAAACCTCATAGCCTACGATCTCCGGTGTGTTCAGAAGCTTTCTGGATTCTGCCTCAGAAATAACATAATACTCATTTTCATAATCTCCGCCTTCGAGACGATAACAGGCAACACCCTGCTCATCGAATTCCGGCACCAAAACAACATTGTCCCAGTTTTTCATCTGTACCTTTTCCCTTCCTGTGAGTTTTCCCTTAATTTTGTGACTTATGAATTTACGTAACAAAACATCTTACAAAAGAGTATGATGAACTGCATGGATTGTCAAGTAAAAAAGAGTATTTTCTCTATATAAAGAAAAGTCCACAGCATTTGCCATGGACTTTTTCTACAGTCTGAAATCTTTCTACCATAACCAGTATAGAAATCTTTTCCTCCGACCGGTCTATATCGCTCCCAGAATTTCTCTGGCGTTGTTGATCCGTTCCTCTGACGGTGGTCTGACACCTTCCAGCGGATAAGGGATTCCGAGCTGTTCCCATTTAAAGATACCAAGGGTGTGGTACGGAAGCACTTCGACTCTCTCCACTGTTTTCAAAGTATGGATAAAATCTGCAAGCCTGTGGAGATACTCATCTTTATCGCTGCCTCCGGGAACAAGTACATGGCGGATCCACATTGGTTTTCCCATATCTGACAATTTCCGTGCCATTGCCAGGATATTCTTATTGGACTGTCCTGTAAGCTTGATGTGTTCTTCTTCGTCGATCTGTTTGATGTCGAGAAGGACAAGATCAGTATACTTCATAAGCTCCAGCCATTTGGAATAAAAAGGTTCTTTTTCTGTGTAAGGATTTGCACTGGTATCAAGAGTTGTGTGAACTCCTGCTGCCTTTGCCTGACGGAAAAGTTCTGTCAGGAAATCAATCTGGAGAAGAGGTTCTCCTCCGCTCACAGTGATTCCACCTTTGTTACCCCAGTAATTCTTATAGCGAAGAGCCTGTTTCAGAAGCTGAGACGGGGTGTACTGCTGCCCCTCTCCCATTTTCCAGGTATCCGGATTATGGCAGAACTGGCAGCGCATCGCACATCCACTCAGGAATATCACATATCTGACGCCCGGTCCGTCTACTGACCCGAAGCTTTCCAGAGAATGGACATATCCTTTGATTTCTTCACTCATTATTACATTCTGTCGTGGCAGGTTCTGGCGATAACATCCAGCTGCTGCTCTCTTGTAAGGTCGATGAATTTAACTGCGTATCCGGATACACGGATTGTGAAGTTAGCATACTCTTCTTTTTCCGGATGTTCCATAGCATCGATCAGTTTTTCTTTACCAAATACGTTAACATTGAGGTGATGAGCGCCCTGGTCAAAGTATCCGTCAAGTACATGAACAAGGTTCTCTGTACGTTCTTCTTCTGTATGTCCCAGAGCATCCGGGTTGATGGTCTGAGTATTGGAGATTCCGTCAAGGGCATCTTCATAGTCCAGTTTTGCAACAGAGTTGAGGGAAGCAAGAAGTCCGTTCTGCTCTGCACCGTAGGACGGGTTGGCACCAGGTGCCAGCGGCTCGCCTGCTTTTCTTCCATCCGGAAGGGAGCCTGTAGCTTTACCATAAACAACGTTGGATGTGATGGTAAGGATAGAAGTAGTAGGTTTGGAATCACGATAGGTATGGATGTGTTTCAGTTTCTCAAGGAATGTAGAAAGCAGTGTTGTTGCGATCTCATCCGCTCTGTCATCATCGTTACCATAACGTGGGAAGTCACCCTCTACCTGGAAGTCTGTTGTAATTCCGTCTTCGTCACGGATAGCTTTAACTTTTGCATATTTGATAGCGGACAGAGAGTCTACTACATGAGAGAATCCTGCGATACCAGTTGCGAAAGAACGGTCAACCTTTGTATCGATCAGAGCCATCTCTGCTGCTTCATAGTAATATTTGTCATGCATGTAGTGGATCATGTTCAGTGTTCCAACATACAGATGAGCCAGCCAGTCCATCATCTTGTCATATTTTGCGATTACTTCATCATAATCAAGATACTCTGAAGTAATTGGCTGATACTGAGGTCCTACCTGCTGTTTTGACTTCTCATCAACACCACCATTGATCGCGTACAGAAGACATTTTGCAAGGTTTGCACGGGCTCCGAAGAACTGCATTTCTTTACCTGTCTCAGTAGCAGATACACAGCAGCAGATGCTGTAGTCATCGCCCCATACCGGACGCATAACATCATCGTTCTCATACTGGATAGAACTTGTCAGTACGGAGATGTCAGCTGCATATTTCTTGAAGTTTTCCGGCAGTCTTGAGGAATACAGAACGGTAAGGTTCGGTTCTGGAGCCGGTCCCATGTCTTCCAGAGTATGGAGGAAACGGAAGTCGTTCTTTGTTACCATTGTACGTCCATCCTGTCCCATACCTGCAACTTCCAGAGTAGCCCATACCGGGTCACCGGAGAACAGCTGGTTGTAAGAAGGAATACGTGCAAATTTAACCATACGGAATTTCATTACCATGTGGTCAACGAGCTCCTGAGCCTCTTTCTCTGTAAGAGTTCCGTTCTCAAGATCTCTTTCAATATAGATATCAAGGAATGTGGAGATACGTCCAACACTCATTGCAGCACCGTTCTGAGTCTTAATCGCTGCAAGATATCCGAAGTACAGCCACTGGAATGCTTCTCTTGCATCTTTAGCCGGCTGGGAAATATCATATCCGTAAGCTTCAGCCATAACTTTCATGCCTTTGAGTGCACGGATCTGGTCTGCGATCTCCTCACGAAGCTGGAAGTCATAACGTCTCATGCCCTGACGGTCGCATGCTGCGAAGTCTTTCTGTTTTCCTTCGATCAGAGCGTCGATACCGTACAGTGCTACTCGTCTGTAGTCACCAACGATACGTCCACGTCCGTAAGTATCCGGAAGACCTGTCAGAATCTTATTATGACGAGCTGCTTTCATCTCTGGTGTGTAAATATCAAATACACCCTGGTTGTGTGTCTTAAATTCATAGTTATAGAATACATCTTTAATCTTATCGCTTACTTTGTATCCATAAGTTTCGCATGCCTGCTCAGCCATTTTAATACCACCATATGGCATGAACGCACGTTTCAGCGGTTTGTCAGTCTGAAGACCTACAACCTTTTCAAGATCTTTATCAAGATATCCAGGACCATATGCTGTCAGAGATGTAACAACCTCTGTCTCCATATCCAGAACGCCGCCTTTTGCACGTTCTTCTTTCTGGAGTTCCTGAAGTTTTCCCCACAGTTTTTCTGTTGCTTCTGTAGGTGTTTCCAGGAAGGATGCATCTCCTTCGTATGGTGTGTAGTTCATTGAAATAAAGTTACGAACGTCAATTTTTTCTTTCCAACGGTTTCCTTTGAAACCTTCCCACTGTGAAAAGTTTTTCATGTTTTTGCACCTCTCTACATATTATTTATTCCGCGTATGTCCTGTCTAACTTTTTCTGTAAAAGAAAAATAAGACCGGAATCTTATTGGTTTCACGTGAACGTTCCCTTGTTCACGTCGCTAGTTTACACCCTAAGAAGTATATATGTCAATTATTTAACGCATGCTTTTAATTTTGTACAATTGTAGTTGTCTTTTGAAAGTTTTATCAATATATTGTATTTTTATGAGTGCAATGTGAATTTTTTCGACTTTTTTATGTTTTTATCATTTCTTATTTAATAGAAAATAATATTCTCCAACTTTATCTATAGTAGCAGTTCTCGCTGCATCCGTATGGAAAAAGTGACTTTTGCAGATTGTTCAGATATGTCTTTTCTGAGTCAGAATGTTCCAGGATATCCAATGCCTTTCGCAGGTTTCGGATTTCTTTATCGTCAGCAAAGCCGGCCAGCAGCCCAAATGGAATCATGGATATTCCGTTTATCTTATTTTCGTTCATTAGCAGCATCTCCATAAAAATCAGCTCACCGGCAGATTTCTGTGTTCTACGGATGTAGAAAATACAATCAGCGTTTTTGTCCTTCCGAATTTCTGCAATACATTTATAAAATGATCCAGTTCTACTGTTGATTGAAATCCTACCTCTATCAGCATAGAGTACTCACCCGTCACACAGTTGCATTCAATCACATTCGGGATATCCTGAATGAATGGATAAAATTCTTTTTTCTGAAAAGGCTCCACTTCCAGGTTAATAAAAGCCTTAATATGATACCCAAGAAATTCCGGATTCAGCTGCGCATGATACCCTGTGATCACACCACTTTTTTCCAGATGGTCAATTCTTGCCGAAACTGCCGGTGAAGAAAGAAACACCTCTTTTGCAATTTCCTTGACCGGAGTACGTGCATTTATCTGAAGTATCTCTATGATCTTTTTGTCTATATTGTCAAGCTTATGTTCCATACTGCAAGCCTCCTCTTTTATTTGCGGCAAGTATAGCACTCTGCTTCTGTCTGGTCAAGCAACGACTTAATAAATTTAAGTAAATATATAAATTTATTTATTTTATTAAATACATATATGTGTTTTTTGTATTTTATCGTGGTAGTTTCTTAAAAGTATTTACATTTATCTTTTAAAGTGCTAGTTTTGTACTCATCAAAAACGACAGCTGTTAAACATCAATGACCATTAAACACAACATGATCTCAACAGAAAGCAAAGGAGTTTATTATGATGAAAACACGTCTTGAATCAGATTCTATCGGAACTATGGAAGTACCTGCTGAAGCTTATTACGGAGTACAGGCATTACGGGCCAAAAAGAACTTCCCGATCACGGGAACCAGCCTTCATCCTGTTTTCATTAAGAATCTGGCTCTGATCAAAAAAGCTGCCGCGATCACAAACAATACCGCCGGTTTTCTGTCCAACGATGTTGCAGATGCAATAGAAACAGCCTGCGACGAGGTAATTTCCGGAAAATTTTATGAAGAATTTATCGTTGATGCCATTCAGGGAGGTGCCGGAACAAGTGCAAACATGAACATGAACGAAGTACTTGCCAACAGAGCCGGTGAACTCCTCGGTGATGCAAAAGGAAACTATTCCCGCGTTCACCCAAATGATCATGTAAATATGGCCCAGTCTACAAACGATGTTATTCCAACTGCCGGAAAATTAACGGTTCTTGATCTTCTTCATCCACTTATCACAGAACTGCTCCGTCTCGAAACTGCTCTCCGTACAAAAGCCGATGAATTCGATGATGTCCTCACTATGGGGCGTACCCAGCTTCAGGATGCTGTTCCGATCCGTCTCGGTCAGGTATTCCACGGTTATGCTTCCATGGTTTCCAGAGACCGTAAACGTATAGAAAAATCATGTGGGGAAATGTATACTGTGAACCTTGGCGGAACTGCCGTAGGAACTGCCATCAATGTTTCCGACTCCTATTTTCATGAAATTGTTCCAAATCTTTCAACACTTACAGGCTATCCTTTATCTCAGTCTGCTGATCTGTTTGACGCTACCGAAAACCTTGATGGTTTCGTTGCAGTATCCGGTGTTCTAAAAACATGTGCTGTTAATCTTTCCAAAATGTGTAATGACTTAAGACTGATGTCATCTGGTCCAAAAACAGGTTTCGGTGAAATCAATCTTCCTGCAAAACAAAATGGTTCCTCTATCATGCCAGGCAAGATCAATCCGGTCATTCCAGAAGTTGTCAGTCAGGTCGCATTCCACATTGTGGGACATGATACCACCATTACTATGGCAGCTGAAGCCGGTCAGCTGGAGCTGAATGCATTTGAACCGGTTGTTTTCTGCAATCTTTTTGAATCTGTTACCTCTCTTGAAAAGGCTGTCATCACACTGACAGACAACTGCATCACAGGTATCACCGCAAACAAAGAACATTGCCGCGAACTTCTTGAAAGCAGTGCCGGCATCGCAACAGCACTTTGTCCTTACATCGGATATAAAACTGCTGCTTCTATCGCCAAAACTGCAGTAAAAACCGGAAAAACAGTCCGTTCACTTGTATTGGATCAGGAACTTCTTTCAGAAAATGATCTGACCCGGATTCTTGATCCGTATCTGATGACAGAAATCCCTTCCTCACATACAGCCGAAGCCAGAAGGGCAATCTGATTTTCTCTGATGGAACAAAAGCAAAAAACAGGCAGATACACAAAAAAATGTGTCTGCCTGTTCTTATAAAGGAGGGGTAAACGAATTATTTCGTAAAATGGTTATTAGCAATTATTTCTATTGTATTTCTGTTAATCTGTATATGTCATGGAATTCAATCGGTAAATCATTCCCTGTACTTTATCCGCATCAACCTTTACATTCTGTTTCTGGTTTTCCGGATAATATCTCGTGGAAAATACTATCTCACCGCCATTCAGATAGATTTCAACAGCAGTTGTATCGGCAAGGATGCGAATATCGTTGAGCTTTCCTGATGGAATCTGTGCATTTCGCACTTTACGTCCATATCCGGCAGCTTCTGAGAGATACAGGGATGCTTTTCCATCTTTATATTCCAACCAGAGATTTTCTCCAAGATACATTGCAATTCTATCACCCTGTACCTGAACTTCCAGATCAAACGGCCCGTCTGTTTCAATTTCTGAAGGTTCATCAGTCAGCTCTGTAGCCTCGCCTCGAAGCGTATTGATTTCTTCCACCGGCCACTGATAGAGCATGCCGTTTTTCACAGTTACTTCACGCGGAACTGTCAGGCAGTGCTGCCAGTTTTCTTCTTTTACAGTCGGATTTGTATACTCATCATCCGCATCCGGCATTCCCATCCAGCCAATCAGTATCCGTCTGCCTTTGGCATCCTCAAATGTCTGTGGCGCATAGAAGTCAAATCCCATGTCCCATTCATGGAATTTTTTTTCCTGCACATGTCCATCCTGCATAATGAAATATCCGGACTGATAAATATTCTGGAAACGATCCCCTTCTCTTTTCAGTCCCTGTGGAGACACGGAAAGAATTTTTTCTCCGGACAGTTCGAAACAGTCCGGACATTCCCACATATATCCAAATGTTTTGTCTGTTGTCAGTTCTTTATCATATTCCCAGTACTTCAGGTCCTGTGACTTGTAAAAAAGCACCGCGCCCTGATCACTCTTTTTTCTTCCGCCGAGTACCATATGGTATCCCGTATTGTCTTTCCAGACCTTCGGGTCACGGATATGACAGGTATAAGCGTCCGGATAGTCTGCATAATGTACTGCAACTTCTTTTGTTCCAAAATGTATGCCATCTGTACTTTCTACATGAATCGTGCTGTCCTGTCTCCCGTTATTGATGTAGTCATAGTCTCCATCCATCTTTATATTGCCGGTAAAAAAGAGATGCATTTTGTCCTCATCAACCAGTGTGGAGCCGGAATAAACTCCATGACAGTCATAAACACTGTCAGGAAAGAGCGACACACCTTCATATTTCCAGTTAATCATGTCTTCGCTGGAATAATGTCCCCAGAATTTCAATCCGCCATTCGCCTCAAACGGTGAATACTGAAAGAACACATGATATCTGCCCTTGAAGGAGCACAGACCATTCGGGTCATTCAGCCATCCGGTCGGTGGCATCAGGTGATGTGTCAGTCTGTTTTTCTGTAATGCGCGTTCCATCGCCGCTGTTTCTTCTGCTTTTCTTATTTCTCTGGAGAGTACAGTTGTCAGTACACTCATCTTATTTTACCTCCAAAACCTCAGCCTGGTTATCTACAGTACCTTCTTTGAGCTGTTTCACTTCGCTGAAATCATCAGAATTTGTTACAATCACCGGTGTTGTCACATCGTATCCGGCTGCTTTGATCTCTTCCAGGTCAAACGTGATCAGGGTCTGTCCCTTTTTCACTTCGTCGCCATCATTTATATGTACGATGTAGAATTTACCTTCCAGTTCTACTGTATTGAGTCCAACGTGAATCAGCAGTTCCAGTCCGTCATCTGTAGCAAGTCCGATTGCATGTTTTGTATCAAATACCATGGATACGGTTGCATCACATGGAGCTTTTACTTCGCCTTTTACCGGAACGACCGCCATACCTTTTCCAAGTACTTCTGATGCAAAAGTATCATCTTTTACCTGTGAGAGCGGGATTGCGGTTCCTTCCAACGGGCTGTAAAGAATCTGCGCCTTTGTTTCATTCTGCTGTACAATTTCTTTCTGTTCTGCTGCTGACTGTGTTTCTTTTGTCTCAGCAGTTTCTTCTGTCTTTACTGCCGGAGCTTCTGCTTTAGCAGTTTCCTGTATTTCATCTTTGTATCCGAACATCCATGTCAGAATAAATGCAACACCAAATGCGATTGCAAACATCAGGATATAGGATACCGGATTGTTGAGGCAGAGCAGGATTCCGAAGATACCTGTTACACCTGTTCCTGTTGCACCCAGACTTGTGATGGAAGCAAAAAGTGCTCCACATGCACCACCGATACATCCCATGATGAACGGTTTACCAAAACGAAGGTTTACACCAAAGATTGCCGGTTCCGTGATTCCCATACATGCACTTAACGCAGATGGCACTGCCATGGATTTTGTTTTCTGGTTCTTTGTCTTAAGACCAACAGCAAGAGCGGCACCACCCTGTGCAACGTTTGCTGCAGAAGCAAGTGGCAGCCAGTAAGTTACACCAAATTTTGCAATCTGGCCAAGGTCGATGATCGTGTACATATGATGTACGCCTGCAACAACTGTCGGTGCATAAAAAGCACCCATAATAAAGCTTCCAATACCGAATGGTAATGCGATCAACCACTGAATACCATCCAGAAGTCCGTTTTCTACTGTTACAAAAACAGGTCCGATAATAGAAAGTGTAAGGTATCCGGTAACAAATACGCTTACGAGTGGAGTTACAAAAAGGTCAAACATTGCCGGCACGATCTTGTGCAGTTTCTTTTCGATCTGCGCCATTACCCATACAGCAATGATAACCGGGATTACATGTCCCTGATAACCAACCATGTCAATGGAGTACAGTCCAAACCATACTTTCTGAGTCGCCTGTACGCCTTCTGTTGCAACAGTCCATGCATTCTGCAGGTTCGGATGGATCATGATCATACCGATAACTGCACCGAGATATGGATTCGCACCAAATACTTTTGCTGCGCTGTATGCGATCAGGATCGGCAGGAATGTATACGCAGTGTTACTGAACAGCTGTGCAAATACATAAATGGAACCGCTGGTGTTGATATTGATGAAGTTGTTGTTTACCATAAAGTTCAAGGCTTCCATGATTCCCATAAGGAAACCGCTGGCAACGATCGCCGGGATGATCGGTACAAAGATATCTCCCAGAGTTTTTATCAGTCTCTGGAATGGATTTGCCTTGGAAGCTGCTACCTTCTTCAACTCATCTTTACTTGTCTCGGAAACACCTGCAATCTGGATGAATTCGTCATAAACCTTATTTACAACACCTGTTCCCAGAATGATCTGCATCTGACCCTGTGCAAAGAAGACTCCCTTTACACCATCAATATTCTCTACATAATCTTTGTCTGCTTTGGCATTGTCTGCAATGACCAGACGAAGTCGTGTCGCACAGTGTGCCGCGGAAATAATATTTTCTTTTTTTCCGATGTGATCATAGATTTCCTGTGCCGTTTTTCTGTAATCCATGTTTCTCCTCCTTTTTCTCTTTCTTTCCTTAATTTTTTATGTCTCGATCGATTCCTCCATGTGCCTGCTATATATTTCATAAATATGGTTGTTTCACATTCCACATTATATGTTATCGGTTTCATTTATATTTTCT
>CAVBPN010000037.1:0-3126 GCA_963597235.1 bacterium | reverse complement strand
ATTATGATGTGCAGGCATCAAACGGGCATGTGCGAGACTTCCCGAAAAGCCAGTTTGGTATTGATGTAGAAAATGATTTTGAACCGAAATATATTACGATCAGAGGAAAGGGAGAATTACTTGCAAATTTACGAAAAGCAGCAAAAAAAGCAGATAAGATCTATCTCGCAACTGACCCTGACCGTGAGGGAGAGGCGATTTCCTGGCATCTGATGCAGGCTTTAAAAGAAGATCCATCAAAGATGCGCAGAATCTCCTTTAATGAGATCACTAAGACTGCAGTAAAGAATTCAATCAAACAGCCGCGGGATCTGGATATGAATCTGGTGGATGCACAGCAGGCGCGAAGAATGCTGGACCGTATGGTTGGATATACGATCAGTCCGCTTCTCTGGATAAAGGTGAAACGTGGATTAAGTGCCGGCCGTGTGCAGTCTGTAGCACTTCGTATCATCTGCGACAGAGAAGATGAGATCAATTCCTTTATTCCGGAAGAATACTGGAGTCTTGACGGAGAGTTTAAGGTAAAAGGTGAGAAGAAACCTCTCCAGACGAAGTTCTATGGTACAGATAAGAAACTTCCAATCCATAATAAAGCGGAGATGGATGAACTTCTTAAGAAGCTTGAGAATGCAGAATATGAGATTACAGAGGTCAAAAAAGGCGAACGTATCAAGAATGCACCATTACCGTTTACGACCAGTACCCTGCAGCAGGAAGCATCAAAAACACTGAACTTTTCCACACAGAAGACGATGCGTCTTGCCCAGCAGTTATATGAAGGTATTGATATTAAGGGAAGCGGTACTGTCGGTCTGATCAGTTATCTGCGTACGGATTCTACCCGAATCTCACAGGAGGCAGATGAAGCAGCAAGAGCTTACATTGGTGAGCAGTATGGAGAAAACTATGTCTCCACAAGTGGAAAGACAGTAAAGAAAGATCAGAAGATTCAGGATGCGCATGAGGCGATTCGTCCGACTGACATCACAAGAACACCGGCAATGATCAAGGAATCTCTTTCCAGAGATCAGTTCCGTTTATATCAGCTGATCTGGAAACGTTTTACAGCCAGCAGAATGTCAGCTGCAAAATATGAGACAACGTCCGTAAAGATCGGTGCGGGAGAGTATACTTTTACCGTTGCTGCATCCAAAATCGTATTTGACGGATTTATGTCTGTATATATGCAGGAAGAAGATAATCAGAAGGGCAATGTGCTCAGTCAGAGCCTTGAAAAAGGCATGAAGCTTCAGTTGAATGAACTGAAACCGGAACAGCATTTTACACAGCCGCCGGCACATTATACAGAGGCATCTCTGGTAAAAGCCCTTGAAGAGCAGGGAATCGGACGTCCGAGTACCTATGCACCTACGATCACGACGATCATCAGCCGACGTTATGTATCTAAAGAACAGAAGAATCTTTATGTAACAGAACTTGGCGAAGTTGTCAATAACATTATGAAACAGGCATTCCCAAGTATTGTGGATGTTCGTTTTACCGCCATGATGGAAGGCCTTCTTGACTGCGTAGAAGAAGGAACGGTACAGTGGAAGACTGTTGTCAGAAACTTTTATCCGGATCTTAAGAAAGATGTGGATGCGGCCGAGAAAGAGCTGGAAAAAGTTGAAATCCAGGATGAAGTTACCGATGAAATCTGTGATGTCTGTGGACGTAACATGGTCATCAAATATGGCCCGCACGGAAGATTTCTTGCATGTCCGGGATTTCCGGAATGCCGGAATACAAAACCGTATTATGAGAAGATCGGGGTGGCATGCCCGAAATGCGGCAAAGATGTAGTATTGAAGAAGACCCAGAAGGGACGTAAATATTATGGTTGTATCGACAACCCGGAATGTGATTTCATGTCATGGCAGAAGCCGTCATCAAAGAAATGTCCGGTTTGTGGAAACTATATGGTCGAAAAAGGAAATAAGATCGTCTGCAGTGAGATAACTTGCGGTTATGTAGAGCAAAAGTCTAAAGAAGATTAAATGTATAAATTTTCTGAAAATGCGGACAAAATCGAAAAAGTTATAAAAATATCTTGTGTTTTCGATGCAAAACGTGTACTATTATACCATAAGATTGAAAACATCGAAAAAACAAGAGAAGGAGGCCGTAATGAGCGTTCAGTTGTTGGATAAAACCAGAAAAATCAATAAACTTTTGCACAACAGTAGTTCCAGTAAAGTTGTGTTTAATGATATCTGTCAGGTGTTGATGGAAACATTAAGCTCTAATATTCTGGTACTGAGCAAAAAAGGTAAAGTACTTGGAATCAGTTTATGTCCTGGTGTTGAAGAAATCACAGAGCTGATTGAAGATAATGTGGGCGGACATGTGGATTCCCTGTTAAATGAACGTTTCCTGGGCGTTTTGTCTACAAAGGAAAATGTAAATCTTCAGACACTTGGATTTGAACATGTAAACGGCAGCTGTCAGGGTATCATCAATCCGATCGATATTGCGGGAGAAAGACTGGGAACGGTCTTTATGTACCGTAATGACAGACCGTATGACATTGAGGATATTATTGTCAGTGAATATGGAACAACTGTAGTCGGACTGGAAATGATGAGAGCAGTTCATGAAGAAAATGCAGAAGAAGACCGTAAACAGCAGGTTGTAAAATCGGCGTTCAATACGCTGTCCTTCTCAGAACTGGAAGCAATCATCCATATATTTGATGAACTTGATGGTGAGGAAGGTATTCTGGTAGCGAGCAAGATTGCAGACCGGGTAGGAATTACCAGATCCGTAATCGTAAATGCACTTCGTAAGTTTGAGAGTGCAGGTGTTATTGAGTCACGTTCTTCTGGTATGAAGGGTACTTATATTAAGGTACTTAATGAAGTGATCTTTGATGAACTGGAAGAAATTAAGGCACAGCGAAATAAAAAATCCTGATTATAATAAAATGAATATAGAGAGGCCTTTTCTCAAAGCGGGAAAAGGCTTTTTCTTTTGCTGATTTTCAGGGGGAATTCATTAAAAATAAGAAAGTAAGAAAATAAAAGAAAAATAAAGAAAACAATAGATAATTAAAAAAATATCATTGTTTTATGGCTGTAAAAAGAGTTGCAGAAAATCATGAATTTCAATAATATAGGGATAGTG
>CAVBPN010000036.1:3295-5803 GCA_963597235.1 bacterium | reverse complement strand
CGGAGGGATATTTCGCCGGTAAGCTGATCATGGACAGCAATCTTCGGGGGTATCGTGTCGGTGGAGCCCAGGTATCTGAGAAACACTGTGGCTTTGTGATCAACACAGGCGATGCCACGGCGGAAGACGTATGCAGTCTTATGAAACATGTGACTAAGACAGTATATGAGAAATTTGGAGTAACACTGGAACCAGAAGTGAAATTTCTGGGAGAATTTTAACGGGAGATAAAACATGCGGCTTGTAATTGTTACCGGTTTATCCGGAGCAGGAAAATCCACAGCATTGAAAATGCTTGAAGATGCAAGATATTTCTGCGTAGATAATCTGCCGATTCCACTGGTCGGAAAATTTGTTTCACTGATGGCAGCATCCCAGGATGAAGAAGTCCAGAATGCGGCGATCGGAATCGATGCACGAAGCGGAAGGGCACTGGATGAACTGGAGGTTGTACTGGATCGTCTGAAAGCGGAAGGACACACTTTTGAGATCCTTTTTCTTGATGCAGATGATAAAGTCCTTGTGAAACGATACAAAGAATCAAGAAGAAGCCATCCGCTTGCCATGACGGCCAGAATCGATGACGGAATCCGTCTGGAGCGTAAGAAGACAGAATTTTTGAGAAACAGAGCAGACTATATCATTGATACGACTCATCTTCTGACCAGAGAACTGAAGAAGGAACTGAACAATATTTTTGTGGATAATGGTAAGTTCAGCAATATGATGATATCGGTTCTGTCCTTCGGATTTAAATATGGTATTCCGGAAGATGCGGATCTGGTCTTTGATGTGCGATTCCTTCCGAATCCTTATTATGTGGATGAGCTGAGACCGCAGACGGGACTGGATGACGGCGTCTTTAATTATGTGATGGATAATGAGACGGCTCGACAGTTTGCTGCAAAGCTGGAGGATATGATCGAATTCCTGATTCCGAATTATGCCAGGGAAGGCAAGACCAGCCTGGTGATCGGAATTGGCTGTACCGGTGGTAAACACAGATCTGTTACACTTGCAAGAGTTCTGTACGATCGTCTGGTTGAGAAGAGAGAATACGGAATCCGCCTTGAACACAGAGATATAGGAAAAGATGCTCTTCTGAAAAAATAAAGCTGTCTGAAGCAGCTGTAAAACCGAGCATCAGAACAGGAGAAGTGGAATGTCTTTTTCAGGGATGGTGAAAGAGGAACTTTCCAGACAAATCAGCATGGCAAGACATTGCCGGATCGCAGAAATTGCAGCACTCCTCTGTGCCTGCGGTAAAATAACCGCTGACGGAGGACTGCGGTTTCAGACGGAAAATGATGCTGTAGTGAGAAAGTACTTTACTTTATTACAAAAAACATTTAATATAGAGACAGAAATAGCCATTCGTGAAAGCCGTCATATGAAGAAGGGAAATGTGTATTATGTGGAACTCACAGATCCCGGACAGAAGCAGACTGTCCTTCAGGGGACGAAGCTTTCGGTGAATGAGGCTGATGGAGAAACGTTATATCCGGAGAATGGCCTGATCACACAGCAGAGCTGCTGTAAGCGTGCATTTATCCGGGGGGCTTTTCTTGCATCGGGTTCGATCAGTGATCCGGAGAAAGGATATCATTTTGAGATCGTAAGCCAGGATGAGAGAAAAGCTGCACATTTACAGGAAATCATCTGTAGTTTCCAGGTCGATGCGAAGATCGTGCTGCGCAAGAAATCATATGTGGTCTATGTGAAGGAAGGTGCACAGATTGTTGATATGCTGGCAATCATGGAGGCGAATGTGGCGCTTATGAATCTGGAAAATATCCGGATTCTTAAGGAGATGCGTAATTCCGTCAACCGGAAAGTAAACTGTGAAACAGCAAATATTAATAAAACGGTGAATGCGGCGGTGAAACAGATCGAAGATATCAGACTGATCGAGCAGAAAACAGGTTTTCATAATCTGAGCGAAGGTCTGGCAGAAATCGCGGAACTCAGGCTGCAGTATCCGGAGGCTACACTCAAAGAATTAGGAATGATGTTAAATCCGCAGGTTGGAAAATCAGGGGTTAATCACCGGCTGAGAAAATTAAGCGAAATAGCCGATGAGCTGCGGATGAACGAGGAGGATTTATTATGATTAAAAAACCAATCACTATTCACTTGTCTACAGGGCTCGAAGCACGTCCGGTTGCTCAGCTGGTTCAGGTTGCGAGCCAGTTTAACAGTGAAATCTACGTTGAGATTGGAAGAAAGAAAGTTAACGCCAAAAGCATTATGGGGATGATGACACTCGGACTTGATGCAGGTGAAGAAATCACTCTTTCCGCAAACGGCGAAGATGAAGAAGCTGCAATGAAGAGCATCGAAAACTATTTAAGTAATCAGTAATTCAGTAATCATTTAAGAGTATGTACGGAGCATTGCCGGGAAGGAAGACCGATTCCTGGGCAATGCTTTTCATAAAAGGTGAAACCAAAGCAAAGGAGATACAAATGTCAAAACTTTTGAAATTCATTGTACATTTTTTTGTTATTT
>CAVBPN010000036.1:0-3285 GCA_963597235.1 bacterium | reverse complement strand
TATGCGTTCTGGGCCTGGCGCTTCCGCCATTCTTCGGAGTCCGGACGATCATTATGGATTCGTCAGATAAAGCCACGAACCTTCCGGTAGGATCAGTGACCTATGCGATACCAGTAAGAACAGAAGAAGTTGCTGCGGGAACACCGATCCTTGTTCAGGAAGACTCCAAGACTTACCGTTATAATCTGGTGAGCGTGAACAGAGAAAATAATACAGGTGTTGTGATCGATACAACAACATCCGCACAGGAGAACATTACGGTATCCGTTAAGAACTGGGTACCGAAAGTTGTAGTTACGATTCCTTTTGTCGGATATCTGCTGGTGGCTACGGAGAGTATTGAAGGACTGATCGTTCTCGGACTCGTAATTCTTTTCCTTATTATATTATATGTGATTGCAGAACTCTGGAAGAAAGAACCGGAAGATGACTATGAATATGAAGACCTTCAGGGCGATACGCAGCGTGTAAAGACTTCCAAAGAACTTAAAATGGAAGAAAAAGCCCGTGCGAAGAGAATGAATGAAGAAGATAAAGAACTTCTTTATGGTGAGAAAGAAAAGAAGAAACGCGCCAAGAAAGATGAAAAGGCAAAAAGAAAGAAAATCCGTACAGGTGGTTTTGTAGACGAGATCTACGAAGATGATCTTGACGAGGAAGAAGCACCGGAGCAGGAGCCAACCGTAAAACCGGCACGAAATGTACAGGCAGCAACAAGCGAAGCACACGAACTTCTGAAGAAAGAGATCGCAGCAGCAACAGCAGATGACAGCCAGGAACTTCCGGATGATTATTTTGATGCACCTGGTAACCTTACAGAGAGAATTTCCCTTCTTGAGAGTGACCTTGCAGAAGAGGAACCGGAAGAAGAGGAAGAACCGATCGAAATCAAGAAACTTGCAATCCCGAGGAGATCTGCCACACAGCTTGCGAACAGAGCTCGTAAGGCCGGAGATGCTCCTGATGTTGTGAGAGATTCTATCACAAAGGTAACTTTATTTGATTATTCAGATATCATTGCCGGTGAAGACGGTGAAGAGGACGAAGAATAATAACTGTTAATATGGAACATACATATTAATATAAGAAATAACTGTTCTTTAATATAAGAAGAAAACTAAAAGCGGCTCGGGAAAACTCCTGAAGCCGCTTTAAAATTGTATTTATAAAAATACAAAAATAAATGAAAAAAGGACTTGCATAAGTGAGAAGTCTTATGTATAATAATCCTTGCTGTGACATGATAGCAATGAAGCGCGAGGTTGCCGTCAGGATATGACGGGTTTTCCGTGGAGCGAATGTCAAGTTAGGAAACTGACGACAAGTCACTGTACAAGTTCAGAAACCATCAACGGGATGGGTGTGTGTGGAGAAGTCGAAAGACACACACGGAGATGTGTACAGTCGCCGCTTGTCGTACTGCATAATTGAGTACGAATAGGAGGAGACTTTTTTTATGGCAAATCAGGTAATGAGAATCACATTAAAAGCTTACGATCATCAGTTAGTAGATGCATCCGCAGCAAAAATCATCGAGACTGTTAAAAAGAACGGAGCAACAGTTAGCGGGCCGGTTCCGCTTCCGACTAAGAAGGAAGTTGTTACAATCTTAAGAGCTGTTCACAAATATAAAGATTCCAGAGAACAGTTCGAGCAGAGAACTCATAAGAGACTCATAGATATTATGACACCAACACAGAAAACAGTTGATGCACTTTCCAGACTGGAAATGCCGGCTGGCGTTAACATCGATATCAAGATGAAAAACAAATAATTAAACTCGTTTTAAATGCCCTTTCGGGCGTTTCAAAAAACTATATGATTGCCTTTATGGTAATCCGCTATAAGGAGGAAGAAAGAAATGAAGAAAGCTATTTTAGCTACTAAAGTCGGAATGACTCAGATCTTCAATGAAGATGGTCAGTTGATTCCGGTAACCGTTTTACAGGCTGGTCCATGCGTTGTAACTCAGGTTAAGACAGAGGAAAACGACGGATACGCTGCAGTTCAGGTGGGCTATGGCGAGATCAGAGAAAAACTGGTTAACAAACCGGAAAAAGGCCGCTTTGACAAAGCTGGTGTTGCAGTAAAGAGATTTGTTAAAGAATTCAGATTTGAAAATGCTGCAGAATACACTGTAGGACAGGAAATTAAGGCTGATATCTTTGCAGACGGCGATCACATCGATGCAACTGCTGTTTCCAAAGGTAAAGGTTTCCAGGGTGCTATTAAGAGACATGGACAGTCCAGAGGACCTATGGCTCACGGCTCCAAATATCATCGTCATGCTGGTTCCAACGGTGCTTGCTCCGATCCGAGTAAAGTATTCAAAGGAAAACACATGCCGGGTCACATGGGAAATGTACAGGTTACTGTTCAGAACCTTGAGATCGTTCGCGTTGACACAGAAAACAACTTACTGTTAGTGAAAGGTGCTGTTCCAGGACCTAAGAAATCTCTGGTGACCATCAAAGAGACAGTAAAGTCTTTATAATGAGAAAGGAGGAGCATCAGAATGGCAAACGTAACAGTTTATAATATGGAAGGCAATGAAGTTGGAACAATGGAACTGAACGATACAGTGTTCGGTGTAGAAATCAACGAACATCTTGTTCACCTTGCTGTTGTTCGTCAGCTTGCAAATAATCGCCAGGGTACTCAGAAAGCTAAAACACGTTCTGAAGTAAGCGGCGGCGGAAGAAAACCGTGGAGACAGAAAGGAACAGGTCATGCAAGACAGGGTTCCATCCGTGCACCACAGTGGACTGGCGGCGGTGTAGTATTCGCTCCGGTACCGAGAGATTATGAAGTGAAAATGAACAAAAAAGAAAGAAGAGCAGCTCTGAAATCCGCTCTGACTTCTAAAGTTCAGGACAATAAACTGGTTGTTGTAGACAGCCTTACATTTGCAGAAGCAAAGACAAAAGAAATGCAGAAGGTTCTTACAAACCTGAAAGCTGACAATGCTCTTGTTGTAACTGCTGCTGATGATCAGAACGTAGTTCTTTCTGCAAGAAACATTGCAGATGTACAGACTGCAACTGTAAGCACTATCAACGTATATGATGTTATGAATCATAAAACAGTAGTGGTTACAAAAGACGCAGTTGCATCCATTGAGGAGGTATACGCATAATGGCAGATATTAAATATTATGATGTAATTCTCAAGCCTGTAATCACAGAGAAATCCATGAACGCCATGGGTGAGAAAAAATATACATTCCTGGTTCATCCGGAAGCAAATAAGTCTCAGATTAAAGAGGCTGTTGAGAAAATGTTCGAA
>CAVBPN010000035.1:3378-15657 GCA_963597235.1 bacterium | reverse complement strand
ATCAAAGCCCCAGAGATCAAAGCCGACAGAAATCCCCACATAAAAATCCCTCCACAATATGCAATGCAATAAAAAGAGACTGGCTTATCACTCCCAGTCTCTTTATCCTGTTCAATATCAGCATATGCGTTTTTTTGCATTTTATACGTTTTATATCTGCTGTTATTGGTCACTGTTTCTGAACTCTTCGTATTTTTTCTGCTCTCTTTTTTTCTTGAGCCATTGAACTCCCTGATAGATCAGCATTCCTACAATATAGATAACAATGACTGCACCAAACATGTACATTGTGGATCCTGTTGAATTTCCCATATCAATGCCTCCTATTTCAAACGCTTTTTCGAAGACTGCGCAGTACTTTTATTGAAAGCAGCTCCGCCGCATCCACCGCCACAGCTTCCACAGTTTCCGCTGCATCCGGCACATCCCATATGTTTACCTTCTTTGGTATTCTTCACACTTTTATAAATGATGTATGCACAATATCCAAGGATCAAAGCCATGATAATAATATTTGCCAGCATTTCACTCATCCTTTCTTAACTGCCAGTCACTCAGGTTACTTAGTAAAACAGAGGCCGGACACATCTCTGTATCCAGCCCCTCATTATTGCATTTTCTATTATGCCTGTACAGAACGTTTGGAGTAAACTTTCTGATCTTTGTACGGATCTGGTCTGAACAGCAGGAACAGCATTACGATAAGTACTACGAATCCTACTACAGTACCGATACCGAATGCTCCACCAGTTACGAAAGAACCAATCTGATAGAAGCAGAGGCATACGATGTAAGCGAAGATGTTCTGGAAGAGAATTGCGAACCAGAACCATTTCTTGTCGTTCATTTCTTTTGCCATTGTTGCGATAGCTGCAAGGCAAGGAGAATCAAGAAGGTTGAACATCAGGAAGGAGAAAGCAGCGATTCCTGTCGGGAACCAGCTTGCAACACCTGCTGCAACGTTTACTGCATCTTCTGTATCACCAGCTACGTTAGCCAGGACACCCATTGTAGATACGATAGCTTCTTTTGCTGTGAAACCGGAGATAGAAGCTGCAACTGGCTGCCATTCGCCGAATCCAAGCGGAGCAAAGATCGGAGCGATCACACCACCGATTGCTGCCATAAGGCTGTCTGCACTGTCTTCTACCATACCGAATCCACCATCTGTGAATCCAAATCCACCAAGGAACCACATTACTACGCAGGCAAGGAACAGGATTGTACCAGCTTTGATGATGAAGCCTTTCAGTCTTTCCCATACATGAAGAAGAACTGTCTTAACCTGCGGAATATGATACTGTGGAAGCTCCATTACGAACGGAGCCGGTTTACCGGAGAACGGTTTTGTTTTCTTAAGAATGATTGCTGCTACAAGTACAGCTACGATTCCGATGAAGTACATCAGAGGAGCGATAAAGGAGCTCTCTGCATATCCTGCAGTTTCACCGGCGATTACACCACCCATAAGAGCGATAACCGGAAGTTTAGCACCACAAGGAATAAATGTTGCTGTCATAATAGTAAGACGTCTGTCATTATCCTGCTCGATGGTCTTGGAAGCCATGATTCCAGGGATACCGCATCCAGAAGAAATAAGGAGCGGAATGAAGCTCTTACCGGAAAGTCCGAAGTGACGGAATACACGGTCCATAACGAATGCGATACGTACCATGTAACCACAGTCTTCAAGGATGGACAGGAACAGGAACAGGATTGCCATCTGAGGAACGAATCCAAGTACTGCACCAAGACCACCGATGATACCGTCAACAACAAGTCCCATTACCATATCGCCAGCACCGATGCTGCCAAGGATGTTGCTGAAGAAGTCCTGAATAGCTACTACGAATACATCATTTGTCCAGTCTGTTACAAATGTACCAACTGTTGTTACAGATACATAATATACCAGCCACATAACCGCAACAAAGATCGGAATACCAAGGATACGGTTGGTAACGATACGGTCGATCTTATCAGATACAGTCAGTTTATCTTTTCCTTTCTTAACAGTTGTATTAACAATCTTCTGGATGAATTTGTATCTTTCGTCTGTTACGATACTTTCCATATCATCGTCATGCTGTTTTTCAAGTTCCTGACGTTTTGTATCAACAAGAGACTGTCCGGAAGCAGAAAGTTTCATAGCTTCTTTTACTTTTTCGTCGTTTTCAAGGAACTTAACTGCGTACCATCTCTTCTTGTCATCTGTTACAGATGCAGGAAGGACACCTTTTACTTCTTCGATAGCTGCTTCCATATCTTTGGAGAAGATTTCCTTTGGAAGATCAACTTTGCTGCTCTTAGCAACTTTTACTGCTTCGTCGATCAGTTTGTCAAGCCCTTCACCTCTCAGTGCGGATGTCTCGATGATCGGGCAGTTCAGTAACATGGAAAGTCGTTTCACGTCAATCTTGATACCTCTTTTTTCAAGAAGATCGGCCATGTTCAGTGCGATAACAACCGGAACACCTGTCTCGATCAGCTGTGTGGTCAGATACAGGTTACGCTCGATGTTGGTTGCATCGACAAGGTCAATGATCACATCCGGATTCTCTTTGAGAACGTAATCACGGCTGACTACCTCTTCCAGTGTGTATGGTGAAAGAGAATAGATACCAGGAAGGTCAGTTACGATGATGTCTTCGCCTTTACCTTTCTTTCCCTTTAATTTACCTTCTTTTTTCTCTACAGTAACTCCCGGCCAGTTTCCTACGTACTGGTTAGCGCCCGTTAATGCGTTGAACATTGTAGTTTTACCACAGTTCGGGTTGCCGGCAAGTGCAATCTTAATTGCCATTTTTTCTTACCTCCTTAATCCCTCTTATTGTAACTGCTCCGCTGCTGTTTATTTATAAACAACAGTCTTTATTACACAGTTGCATTTTTTCATAATTGTACAGAACACTATTACTTATGTAATATTATTTTACCTGTACGCACTGAGCATCGTTCTTTCTTACGGATAACTCATAGCCTCTTACAGTGATCTCTACAGGATCTCCAAGCGGAGCAACTTTTCTGATGAACAGTTCGCTTCCTTTTGTGATTCCCATATCCATGATACGACGTTTGTACGCACCGTCTCCTTCAATCTTAGTTACAACAACGGTAGTTCCAACTTTTGCATCACCTAAAGTCATTGTTCTGTCTCCTTTCTCCCTTTTATTTAACCATTATGGTGTTAAACCATAATGTGTCTAGCCATATCTGAATTAACTGCCACACGTGCATCCTTGATGTTCACGATCACATTTCCGCCAATTGCAGAAACAACGCTTACTTCAGCATCGTTAACAAATCCAAGATTTGCAAGAAAACGTCTTGTTTCTTCGTTTCCGCCGATTTTCTGAATCTTGCATTTCTCTCCGATTCCTGCCATTGTGATAGGCATCATATGTATCAGCTCGCTTTCTTTTATTATAATTTTTATTGAGATTTTTTTTCTTTAGTAAAAAAGTTCACAGTTAATCACCATTTACTTTTTACTTACATGGGTTAGTATATGCTAACGTTTGTAAGCTGTCAAGTACTTTTTTTCGCTTTATCAAACTCCTGCCTGACTCTTACATTTCCTAATATAATGTTTATACATTTATGCATTTTTGTTGTTCTTCTGCTTAAAATATGGTATTATAAAAGCACTGAAATTTAAGAAACAACATGGTATATATCAACAGAAATTGGGGTGTAATGGATGCATACAAACGAATCCGCCGAAAACTATCTTGAAACAATTCTTATTTTAAGCAAATCTCATCCGGTCGTACGTTCCGTAGATGTCGCTTCTGAACTGGGCTTTAAGAAATCCAGCGTCAGTGTTGCAATGAAAAAGCTTCGTGAGACAAACCAGATCACCGTATCTCCGGAAGGATATCTTTATCTGACAGAAACAGGACTCGCTACCGCAGAAAAAATTTATGAGCGTCATCTTTTTCTTTCTGAATGGCTTGAAAAACTGGGTGTTGACCCAATCGTTGCTGCCAGCGACGCCTGCAAGATGGAACATGTCATCAGCAGTGAAAGTTTTGCTGCGATCAAAAAACATATTGATCTGAATACAATGAAATAATACGGAATATTTACACAGAATCGTGCAGAATAATTAAGAATTTCAGAGTTTCAAAAAAGGCAGGAGCCTGGCATTTACGCCAGGCTCTTTTCTAATTTCTCGATCATTTCGTCGATATTTTCTTTTGTAATAACAAGTGGCGGTACAAGGCGAAGCACGTCACTTCCTGCTGAGATCACAAGAAGTCCGTTCTCGAGTGCCTTTGTCACAACACTTCCCACAGTTGCACCTTCAATCACCAATCCCTGCATGAAACCTTTTCCACGACGGGCAGCAACGATCGGATACTTTTCCACAAGTGTATCCAGTTTTTCCTCTAAATATGGGGTAAGTTCCTGCACGTGTGCAAGGATATGATCCTGCTCAAAAATGTCAAATACTTTGCTGACAGCCGCACATACGAACGGGTTTCCGCCATAAGTCGTTCCATGATCTCCCGGTACAAGAGATCCTTTTGCCGCTTTTTCTCCAAGAACAAATGCTCCGACCGGGACGCCGCAGCCAAGTGCCTTTGCACAGGTCATCACATCCGGTTCGACACCGTAGGACTGCCATGCGAAGTAATATCCGGTACGTCCCATACCGCACTGAATCTCGTCAAAGATCAGGATGATATCTTTTTCATCACAGAGCGCCCGAAGACCTTCAAGGAATTCTTTCTGTGCCGGATAGATACCACCCTCTCCCTGTACAACTTCTGTGATAATCGCACAGGTCTTATCTGTAATCTGCGCTTTTACACTCTCCAGATTATTAAAATCCGCAAATTTCACACCACCGATCAGCGGTTCGAACGGTTCTCTGTAATGCTCGGTTCCCGTGACAGAAAGAGCTCCCAGGCTTCTTCCATGGAAAGAATGGTTCATTGCGATGATCTCGTATTTCTGCGCTTCTTTTCCATATTTTGTGTATGCATATTTACGTGCAACTTTAAGTGCACCTTCGATTGCCTCTGTTCCACTGTTTGTAAAGAATGCTTTTGAAAGACCGCTGGCTTTGACCAGTTTCTCTCCGGCTTCGCTCATTGGCTCATTGTAATAAAGATTGGAAATATGAGTCAGCTTGTCGATCTGTGCCTTTAATGCATCATCATATCCCGGATAATGGTATCCCAGTGCATTTACTGCGATTCCTGCAGCAAAGTCAAGATATTTTTTGCCCTCTGTATCATAGAGATAACAGCCTTCCCCATGGTCAAACATGACCGGGAAACGGTTATATGTATGCAGAATATTCTCTTCTGCATGATTCATCTGTTCATTCATGCTCATTGTAGTATTTCTCCCCGTCTTCTCTTAAAATAGCAGTACCGATACCTTTGTTTGTAAAGATCTCCAGAAGGAGGCTGTGCGGAATACGTCCGTCCAGGATATGAACTCTGTTTACGCCTTCTTCGATCGCATCGATGCAGTTCTGCAGTTTCGGAATCATTCCACCTCCTACATAGCCATCGCTGATCAGTTTTTCTGCTTCATGTACATGTAATTCAGAGATCAGAGAACTCGGATCATCTTTATCCTTATATACACCTTCAATGTCAGAAAGGAATACAAGTTTTTCTGCATGAACAGCCTCTGCGATCGCACATGCCGCATCGTCCGCATTGATATTATAAGAATCAAAGTTTGTATCAAATCCAATCGGGAATACGATTGGAAGGAAGTCTCTTTCAAGAAGATCCTGCAGAACCTTCGGATTAACTTTCTCGATATCACCTACATAACCGATATCTTCACCTTTTGAAAGTTTCTTATGGCACTGAAGAAGTCCGCCGTCTTTACCGCTGATACCTACAGCCTGTACACCAAGGGATTCTACCAGAGTAACCAGTTCTTTATTTACTTTTGCAAGAACCATCTCTGCAATTTCCATTGTATCCTTATCTGTTACACGAAGACCGTTTACAAAACGCGGTTCCATGCCGACTTTATTTACCCAACGGCTGATTTCCTTACCACCGCCATGAACGATGATCGGTTTAAATCCAATAAGCTTCAGAAGAACAACGTCCTTGATGACATTTGCTTTCAGTTCTTCGTCCAGCATGGCACTTCCGCCATATTTTACTACTACGATTTTTCTGTTAAAACGCTGTATATAAGGAAGAGCCTCGATCAGTGTCTCTGCCTTGTCCAGATATTTCTGATTTACCATTTTTCATTTCTCCTCGGTTTTTTATTTATGATCTGTAGTCCGCGTTGATCTTAATGTAATCATAGGTAAGGTCACATCCCCATGCGGTTGCAGTGCAGTCGCCCATCTTGATGTCTGCGATCGCTGTTACTGCATCTTCAGAAAGGATCTTTGTCGCTTCTTCTTCGCTGTAGTCAACCGCCACACCGTTTTCGATGATCTGGATCTTACCTGCTTTGCTTTCAAAGTAAAGGTCTACTTTTTCCGGATCAAACTGTGCGCCGGAGTAACCCATAGCGCAGAGGATTCTTCCCCAGTTTGCATCATGTCCATAGATTGCCGCTTTTGTAAGAGAGGAAGTAACAACAGATTTGCTTAAGGTTACTGCCTGCTCCTTGCTCTCTGCTCCGATGATCTTTACTTCAAACAGTGCTGTTGCACCTTCGCCGTCACCTGCAATCTTCTTTGCAAGTGTGGTATTGATATAGTTCAGTGCCTCACAGAATTTCTGATAATCTTCGTTTTTCTCATCGATCTCCGGATTCTCTGCCATTCCGTTTGCCAGCAGAAGAACCGTATCGTTTGTAGATGTGTCGCCGTCAACAGATACCATATTATAAGTATCTTTCACATCCTGGCTCAGTGCTTCCTGCAGAAGCTGTTTTGAAATGCATGCGTCTGTTGTGACAAATCCAAGCATGGTACACATATTCGGGTGGATCATTCCGGAGCCCTTGCACATGCCTCCGACCGTAACAGTCTTACCTCCGACTTCAATCTGTACAGCAACTTCTTTTTCCTTTGTGTCTGTTGTCATGATCGCTTTGGCTGCTTCATTTCCGGCTTCCAGTGTTTCTTTAAGTTTCGGAGCCATTGCTTTAACACCTGCTGCCAGTTTTTCGACAGGAAGCTGTTTTCCGATAACGCCTGTAGATGCAACCAGCACACTGTTCTCGTCCACTCCCAGAGTCTCTGCTACCGCTTTTGCAGTTGCACGGCAATAGCTGAATCCCTCTTCTCCTGTGCATGCATTCGCTATACCGCTGTTGCAGACGATCACCTGTGCACATGGATGTTTATAAACAATTTCCTGATCCCATTTGACCGGAGCTGCCTTCACGATGTTTGTCGTAAATGTTCCGGCTGCCACACATGGTTTCTCGCTGTAAACCATTGCCATGTCTGTTCTTCCCTGATATTTGATTCCAGCTGCTGTAGATGCTGCCTTAAATCCTTTTGCCGCGGTAACTCCACCTGTAATAACCTTCATAATATATACTCCTCCTTGGTCCAAATTCTTCGTCTGTATTTACGGAAGCATCGGAATCTGATGAAGTCCTTCTGCTTCATCGAAGCCGAACATCAGGTTCATATTCTGTACTGCCTGCCCTGCTGCGCCTTTTACAAGGTTGTCCATTGCACCCATCATGATGACACGTTTTGTTCTCGGATCGATCTTAAAGTTGACATCTACATAGTTGCTGCCTTCTACGCATTTTGTCTGCGGGCATACATCCTTATCCAGGACACGGACAAATGTTTCATTTTCATAATATTTATCATAAGCTGCTTTTACTTCCTCATAGGAAACTTCTTTCTTAAGAGATGCATAAGCGGTGACAAGGATTCCTCTGTTCATCGGGATCAGATGTGGTGTAAAGTTAATCAGGACTTCCTGACCACATGCATAGCCAAGCTGGTCTTCGATCTCCGGTGTATGACGATGAGTTGCCACACCGTATGCTTTAATATTCTCATTTACTTCACAGTAAAGGTTCGGAACTTTTGCTCCTCTTCCAGCTCCTGATGTACCGGATTTTGCATCGATGATGATGGTATTTGGATCGATCAGCCCTTCTTTAAGAAGCGGATAGATGGATAAAGTAGAACAGGTCGGATAGCATCCCGGGTTCGCGATCAGTCTTGCTTTCTTAATATCTTCACGGTTGATCTCACACAGTCCGTAAACAGCTTCATCAATAAACTGCGGTGCTTTATGCTCGATGCCATACCATTTCTCGTATTTCTTTACATCTTTGATACGGAAGTCCGCACTCAGGTCGATGACCTTTGCTTTGGAAAGGATCTCTTCATTAATAAGAGATGCACAAAGTCCCTGTGGTGTTGCAGTAAAGATCACGTCTACTTCGTCTGCAAGTGCAGCCATATTGTCATCCATGCACTTCGCATCGATCAGTTTAAAAAAGTTCTGATATACATCCGCATATTTCTGGTCGATATAGCTTCTTGAGCCGTACCATGCTACTTCTACTTCTTTATGTCCAAGGAGCAGTCTTGCAAGTTCATTTCCTGCATAACCGGTTGCTCCGATGATTCCTGCTTTGATCATTTTTTCTCTCCTCCTGAATCACAAATCAGCAGTTACATAATGTGCAACTGCTCCAAACGGGATATCTTCCCATATAAACTGTTATGATTATACATCCATTATGCATAATATGCAATACGTAATTTTCATGGATTTTGCATTCTTTTTTCTTGATTTTGTGTATTTTTATGGGTTCTTTCCTATTTAATCGTGCATTTTTATGCAAAAAATTCTTTTACTTTTTTGCATATTGGTATTGCATATTTATAAAAAATGTTGTATATTATCTCTTGTCGAAGCACGACAAGGCCTGAAGATTCAATACTTTATCAAATCAGCGTATGAATCTTTACCTTTTATAATACCAAATATTCATGTATCTGCCAAGTGGCAGAAAATCATTTTCAGGAGGAATACATTATGAAAGAAAAAGTTGTACTTGCATACTCAGGTGGTCTTGATACCACAGCACTGATCCCGTGGCTGAAAGAAACATTTGATTACGAAGTTGTCTGCTGCTGTGTAAACTGCGGACAGGGAAACGAACTGGATGGTCTGGATGAGAGAGCAAAACTTTCCGGAGCTTCTAAATTATATATCGAAGACATCGTTGATGATTTCAGCGACAACTACATCATGCCATGTGTACAGGCAGGTGCTGTATACGAACATAAATATCTGCTCGGAACTTCTATGGCTCGTCCGGCAATCGCTAAAAAGCTCGTTGAGATCGCACGTAAAGAAAACGCTGTTGCTATCTGCCACGGTGCTACCGGTAAAGGTAATGACCAGATCCGTTTCGAACTTGGTATTAAAGCCCTTGCTCCAGACATTAAGATCATCGCTCCTTGGAGAATGACAGATGTATGGACCATGCAGTCCCGTGATGACGAGCTTGCATTCTGCCAGGCTCACGGAATCAACCTTCCATTCGATGCAAGCCACAGTTACAGCCGTGACCGTAACTTATGGCACATCAGCCATGAAGGTCTGGAACTGGAAGATCCTTCCCTGGCTCCGAACTACGATGACATGCTTGTTTTAAGTGTAACTCCTGAAAAAGCACCGGATAAAGAAACAGAAGTAACCATGACTTTCGAAGAAGGTGTTCCGAAGACTCTTAATGGAAAAGCTATGAAAGTTTCCGAGATCATCACAGAACTCAACCGTCTTGGCGGCGAGAACGGAATCGGTATCGTTGATATCGTAGAAAACCGTGTTGTTGGTATGAAATCCCGTGGCGTATATGAGACTCCTGGCGGAACTATCCTGATGGCAGCTCATGAGCAGCTTGAAGAACTGATCCTTGACCGTGACACAATGGAAGCAAAGAAAAAGATCGGCAGCCAGTTTGCTCAGGTCGTATACGAAGGAAAATGGTTCACACCACTTCGTGAGGCACTCCAGGCATTCGTAGAGTCCACCCAGAAATATGTAACCGGTGAAGTTAAATTCAAACTTTACAAAGGAAACATCATCAAAGCTGGTACAACTTCTCCGTACAGCCTGTACAACGAATCTCTTGCATCCTTCACAACAGGTGATATGTATGACCACCACGATGCAGACGGATTCATCACTCTGTTCGGTCTTCCGCTTAAAGTTCGTGCAATGAAATTACTGGAAGTTGAGAAGAACAAAAATAACAAATAAATAATTATGCTTCTTATTTCCGGCGGTCTGTGTATGCAGGCTGCCGGATTTTTGTACAAAATTTCACTTCAATATTCCCCATAGAACTCATGAATTTGCATTTGACAGAAAACTATTCCTATTTTATAATCAATTTATAAACAACACATGAAACTTATATAGGTCCATAATTGGTTGGACATCTCTACCAACTACCGTAATAGTTGCCTATAAGTGTTACTGTTTACAGTAACTTTTCGGGCAAAATATCCGGTATTTTTTTTGCCCGGAAAGTGTCAGACAAAAAGGAGGCTGCTCATATGAATCCAACCACATTTGCACTTAAGGGCGCTGTATGTTTCAGCACAGATTTACAGCATCTGACCTGTCTTGAAGACGCTTATCTCATTTGTCAGGATGGCCGTACCGTCGGCGTTTTTCCGGAAATTCCAGAGCATTTTCACGGCATTCCCTGTCAGGATTTCAGTAATTGTCTGATCATCCCGGGAATGAATGATCTTCATCTGCATGCCCCGCAGTATGCGTTTCACGGCATGTATATGGATCTCGAACTGCTGGAATGGCTGAATACGGTCACTTTTCCGGAAGAGGCCCGATATTCTGATCTGAACTATGCAGAAAAAGCTTATTCCATTTTTGCTGATGATATAAAGTACAGTGCAACTACACGTGCTTCTGTCTTCGGCACTTTACATGTGGATGCAACGGAACTTCTTATGGACCTGATGGAGAAAACCGGTCTGAAGACCTTCATCGGTAAGGTGAATATGGACCGCAACGGCTCCATAGCTCTCCAGGAGGAAAGTGCTGTTGTTTCCGCAAAGGACACTGTCCGCTGGCTTGACGACATCGCAGGAAAATATGAGAATGTCAAACCGATTCTCACTCCTCGCTTTACCCCTTCCTGCAGCGATGAACTCATGACCAGGCTGGCAGAGATCCAGAGAACTTACCGTCTCCCGGTACAGTCTCACCTTTCCGAAAACCAGAGTGAAATTGCCTGGGTAAAAGAATTATGTCCAGGCACTTCTTTCTACGGAGAAGCCTATGATCAGTTCGGTCTCTTTGGCGGAGATCAATGTCCGACGATCATGGCACACTGTGTCTACAGTTCCGATGCAGAACTCTCCCTTATGAAAGAACGGGGGGTATTTATCGCCCACTGTCCGCAGTCCAATACCAACCTTTCTTCCGGTATCGCCCCGGTAAAACGTTATCTGGAAAAAGGACTTTATATCGGACTCGGTACAGATATCGCCGGTGGTCACTCTCTGTCCATGCTCCGCGCGATCGCGGATACCATTCAGGTATCAAAGCTTCGCTGGCGTCTTGTGGACGGTTCACTGAAGCCACTTTCCCTTGAAGAAGCATTTTATATGGCTACCATGGGCGGTGGAGCATTTTTCGGAAAAGTCGGAACTTTCGCGGAAGACTATGAGTTTGATGCACTGATTCTGGACGACAGCAGTCTCCGGCATCCTCAGCCACTGACGGCCCGGGAGCGACTGGAACGACTGATCTATCTCTCCGACGACAGCTGCATCACCGGAAAATATGTTTCCGGAAATAAAATTTTTTAGTGCATATATCTGCACAATATGAAGGGGGTACTTTTATGAATCTTGACAAAATCTTTCACCTGAAAGAAAACCACACCGATGTAAAAACAGAAGTCATGGCAGGAATCACAACATTTATGACAATGGCCTATATCCTGGCTGTTAACCCGAACATCCTGGCTGCATCCGGCATGGACCGTGGTTCTGTATTTACCGCAACCGCTCTGTCCGCATTTATCGCCAGCTGCCTGATGGCACTTCTGTCCAACTATCCATTCGTTCTTGCTCCTGGAATGGGGCTGAACGCATATTTTACCTACACGGTCGTTCTTGGTATGGGATATACCTGGCAGCAGGCACTCGCTGCAGTATTTGCAGAAGGTATCATCTTTATCCTGCTTTCTCTTACCAATGTACGTGAAGCAATCTTTAACTCCATTCCGATGAACCTGAAACATGCGGTATCTGTAGGTATCGGTCTCTTTATCGCATTTATCGGACTGCAGAACGCAAAGATCGTTGTTGGAAAT
>CAVBPN010000035.1:972-3368 GCA_963597235.1 bacterium | reverse complement strand
ATTCCACACTGGTAAGTATTTTTTCCTTTAAATCTTCCGTAGCAGAGGGAACTTTTTCCTCTCAGGGAATCACAGTACTGCTCGCTCTGATCGGAATTCTGATCACCGCCATCCTTCTTGCAAAAGACGTGAAAGGCAGTATCCTCTGGGGTATCCTGATCACATGGATCCTTGGAATCATCTGTCAGCTGACACATCTGTATGTACCGAATGCAGATCTCGGATATTACAGCCTGCTTCCTGATTTTTCAAACGGAATCTCTGTACCGAGTATGGCTCCGACTTTCATGAAAATGGACTTTTCCATTGTATTTTCACTGGATTTCGTAGTTATCATGTTTGCATTCCTGTTTGTAGATATGTTTGATACTCTCGGAACTCTGATCGGTGTTGCTTCCAAGGCCGACATGCTCGACAAAGACGGCAAACTCCCGAAGATCAAAGGTGCGCTTCTCTCTGACGCTATCGGAACAACTGTAGGTGCTGTCTGTGGTACTTCTACCGTTACCACATTCGTAGAAAGTGCTTCCGGTGTTGCAGAAGGCGGACGTACAGGTCTTACCTCCATGGTAGCAGGTATCCTGTTCGCACTTTCCCTCCTGCTTTCACCAATCTTCCTGGCAATCCCGTCCTTTGCCACAGCACCGGCTCTGATCGTTGTAGGTTACCTGATGCTGACTTCTGTCACAAAGATTGACTTCAGTGATATGACAGAAGCGATTCCTTGCTTTATTGCCATCATCGCAATGCCATTCATGTACAGTATCTCAGAAGGTATCTCCATGGGAGTTATCTCCTACGTAGTGATCAACCTGATCACAGGAAAGGCTAAAGAAAAGAAGATCAGTGTTCTGATGTATGTTTTAGCCGTATTATTTGTTTTGAAATATATTTTCATATAATTTCATAATTATTCACAAGGGCTTCGCATATGCGGAGCTCTTATTTTTTCATTTTCACTCTTTATCAATGCATAGTTATGCAGTATAATACAAGGATACAGGCTCGGAAGTAACGATTTACGCGGTAAATCTGTGAATTCCGAATATTTGCAGAATTGCGAAAATTGCATCGCAATGGAGTAATTCGTAAATATCCAATATGTTATTTACACGAGGAGAAACATTATGAAAAAAGAATCTATCCCGGTCAGGAACTCTCTGCTGCTCCTTCTGACCGCTACCATCTGGGGTGTCGCTTTCGTCGCACAGAGCGTCAGCATGGACTACATCGGCGGCTTCACCTTCAATGCAATCCGTAATCTCATCGGTGCGCTGGCACTTCTGCCGGTCATCTGGGGGCTTGGCAAAACAAAATCCACCGAAGAAAAAGCTGCGGCACAATCTTCTTCTGATCGTAAAACCTTAATTACCGGCGGCATCTGCTGTGGTATCCTGCTCTGTCTGGCAAGCAATTTCCAGCAGTTTGGTATTAAATATACCACTGTCGGCAAAGCCGGATTCATCACCGCATGTTATATCATCATCGTTCCGGTCATCGGCATTTTCCTCAAGAAAAAATGCAGTCCGTTTATCTGGATTGCCGTAATCCTTTCCCTGTGCGGTCTTTATCTTCTCTGTCTGACACCGGGCGAGGGATTTGCGATCGGTAAGGGAGAACTTCTGGTGCTGATCTGTGCCGCACTTTTTTCCCTGCATATCCTGGTGATCGACCATTTCTCACCTCTGGTAGATGGTGTAAAAATGTCCTGCATCCAGTTTCTGGTCTGTGGTATCCTGTCCGGAATTCCGGCATTGATTTTTGAAAGTCCGGATCTTGCCGGAATCCTTGCTGCAAAAGTACCGATTCTCTATGCCGGAGTCATGTCCTGCGGTGTCGCCTACACCCTGCAGATCGTCGGTCAGAAAGGCATGAACCCGACCGTAGCCTCCCTGATCCTCAGTCTGGAATCCTGCATTTCCGTGATCGCCGGATGGCTGATCCTTGGTCAGAACTTAAGTGGACGTGAAATTTTCGGCTGCGTTCTGATGTTCGGTGCGATCATTCTTGCTCAGCTGCCACAAAAGAATACTTCCGCGGTTTCCGTTTAACCGAAACTGCTTCTGTCATATTTTATAATTGTAATCAAAAAAAGGTCATCACAGTCAGAATTGATCTGGTTCAACTCTGATCGTGACGACCTTTCTGTCTTTCATATTTTAGTTATTCAAACACATGTCCGGTGTACTGTATCACCCATCCTGTATTCTGCTTAAATCTCGTATGTCCTGGGATTTTGCGTGGAACAGTAGTTAAATCTCACCTTTGGCTCTCAGATGCTCTTTAATCTTCTCAAAGCTCTCATCACTGACATCATGCTCCATCTTGCACGCGTCTGCCCTGGCAACTTCGTCACATACGCCAAGACCTTCCAGCATCTTTGTCAGAACTGTATG
>CAVBPN010000035.1:0-962 GCA_963597235.1 bacterium | reverse complement strand
CGCAATCTCTGCTCCTTTATCCATCAGCGTTACTGTTCCGTATCGGTCCATCGCAATATATCCATCTTCTCTGAGGAGCTTCATTGCATGGCTGACACTTGGCTTGGATACCCCGAGCATGGTAGCAATATCGACAGAACGAACTCCGCCGCCTTTTTTTGATAAAACAAGGATTGCCTCCAGGTAATCCTCTGCCGATTCTCTGATTTGCATAAAAAATACCTCCCATATAGGTATACAATATCACAGATTTACTCTGAGTTCAACAATTGTTTTTTTAAACTAACTTTGCTTATCTCAACAATGATACGGTTCACAGCATTGGACACAGATTACCGCTCACAACACCAAACACCGTAACCCTTCTGACGAACCATCTTTATTTATCATCGCCAGTCAGACGAAGAATATCGCGGATCTCATCAACCTTCATATCAAGGATGATCGCCAGTTCATCAATCGTAAATGCGTTCTTTTCATCTTCTCCATCATTCAGATCTCGAACATCTTTCTCCAGTTTTTCTACGCGTGCTACCAGACTGTCATCTTCAAACTTCCTCTGTGTCTGCTCCTCCAGAACAAGCTGGATTCCCTTTCGAAGTTCCCCAAGAAGCCACTGTTCATCCCTGCGTTCTTCTCCCGCATTTCCGAGCACCTGTATCAGACATAAGTTTGCCTCCTGGATCAGATCTGCCAGCTGCATTTCTTCTATATTCATTTCAACAGCCAGGTCTGCAGCTGTTTTCATATAATAGGAAGTAAGTGTCTGCACTGCCTCCTGATTTCCTTTCATCAGTGCCTCAAACACTCCGTCTTTATCTATGTCGGAAATTCCCGGCAGCTCTTCCATGTAACTCTTAAAATATGCCTCTTCTTCCGGTGTGAGCGGTATTTTTTTATGCTCCGGCTCTTTCGCATCTTCACTTGCCACTTCCATTCCTTCAATAAGGATGCCCTGGGAG
>CAVBPN010000034.1:3157-3964 GCA_963597235.1 bacterium | reverse complement strand
CTGACAGAGAAAAGAAAATATATTTTGAAATTTTGTATTTATTTGAGATAAGAGCTCCTCTTCTGAGTAAAGTTTCATAAATACCCTTGTCAATTTTTTCATTTTTGAATTTACATTCGCCAATGACTGCTTTTTTATCTATATCAGATAAGGCAACGATATCTATATCGGCAGATTGTGCCCTTATAGAGCCGTTTTTATCTGTGATATTTTCTACACCCCACCAGGTTCCGACTGAAGTAACGAAACAACCATATGCACCTGTTATTCCCTGATTCAGAGTATAGTATCGGCACATTTCTTCAAATACAGAACCCATAAATGAATGTAAGAATGGTTTGACAGCTTTTTGATAATAGAGTGCTCCCTGTCCCATTTCAATTACACTGGTTGCTTTTGGGATAAACTCGTACCAGAATTTGAACATATAATCTTTTAGAACATATTGTGTTTTCTTTTTGTTTTTTTCTTCTGTGATACATTTCTTTTTTTCAATCAACCCAACACTGATTAATTTTTCTAATGAGTATAAAACAGTTGGCTCTTTCTCGTTAATTTTTCCGGAAATAGTATTAAGTGTATTTACTCCGAAGGCAATCTGTTCCACAATATTATTTACGAGCGATATATCAGAAAATTCCTGTGTCAGTAAGTTTCTGGTTTCATCATATAAATAACCATCTGTTCTGAAAAATAATCTTATAATGTTTTCGTCAATGTTTTTTTTCGGATCAATCATGGAAAGATATTTTGCAACACCGCCAGTAATGCCATAGCAGATTGCTTTATCCCCGTTTGAATAGCCAG
>CAVBPN010000034.1:0-3147 GCA_963597235.1 bacterium | reverse complement strand
GGCTTTTTTCACTGAGCACTTTATTTTCCATAAAACTTAATGCTGAACCGCATAAAATTATTTTCAGATTTTTGTTATTCCAAATCGTGTCTATATATTTCTGCAGAATAGATAAAAGAGAGTCATCTTTTTCAGCCCAGTATGGCAACTCATCTATTACAAGTACTATCTTATCATCAGCTATATTTTTATCAATAAAATCAAAAACAGCTTCTATACTGTTAAAACTGATATTTTCAACTCCGGGCATGAATAAATCTAACACTTGCTTGGAAAATAGTTCCAGATTTCTGGTTTTTCCGACTTTTGTTGCCGTATAAAATACAGTTTTTTTATCTTTGACGAATTCGGTAATAAGAGTAGACTTTCCAATACGTCTTCGTCCATATATGACGGTCATGCCAATGCCGTCTGTGGCATAAAATTCTTCTAACGATGCCAGTTCTTGTTCTCTTCCAATAAACATATGAATAGCCTCCTTTTTATTTAAAATATCTTTATTAAAATTGATTTTATTAAAAATGATTCGAATAAAAACAACATAACACATACTATTATATATTACAAGTAGTTTTTGCAGTTTTATTATTGGAAATCCATTTGACGAAGAGATTGGACATGGATAAGCTGAGGAATCTCGCGAAGAATGTGACAGCGGAATAAAGAGAAGATTATATGACATACTGCTTCCTGCATTTTATAATGTCTGTCTTGTATAATCCCCAAAAGTAGATTATAATAAAAATCTATGAGAAAGGTTTAATGAAATAACTAGTTACAAATCATATAAGAGATACATTTTACGAGAGGACAGAAAAATAATGAGAGCGGAAGTTGTATCTATGACCGGTGAGAATCTGGATATGGATGCTATCAAGAGAGCAGGAGATATTCTGAAAGCCGGTGGGCTGGTTGCTTTCCCGACAGAGACCGTTTATGGCCTTGGTGGAAATGCACTGGATCCGCAGGCTTCGATGAAAATATATGCAGCGAAGGGAAGACCTTCAGATAATCCGCTGATCGTGCATATTGCGGAGTTGGATCAGCTGGAAAAGATTACGACAGAGATACCGGAAGGCGCAAGGATCCTTGCAGAGAAATACTGGCCGGGACCGTTGACGATGATTCTTCCGAAAGCAGATATCGTACCAAAAGAAACGACCGGTGGACTGGACAGTGTTGCAATCCGTTTTCCGAGTGACCGGATCGCACAGGAGCTGATTAAAGCCGGCGGTGGTTTTGTTGCTGCACCGAGTGCAAATACGTCAGGAAGACCGAGTCCGACAATGGCAGAACATGTAGAGGAAGATCTTGGCGATGCGATTGATATGATCATTGACGGCGGTCAGGTAGGAATTGGCCTGGAATCAACGATCGTGGATTTTACGGAGGAGGTTCCGGTTGTTTTGCGTCCGGGATACATTTCTCTGGAAATGCTTCAGGAAACTCTGGGGGATGTCCGGATGGATAAAGGCCTTCTGATTACAGACAGTAGTGTACATCCAAAGGCACCGGGCATGAAATATCGTCATTATGCACCAAAAGCTGATCTTTCCATTGTGGAAGGCAGTGAAGAAGAGGTGATCGCGTGCATCAATCGTCTGACAGAAGAATCTGTTGAAAAAGGAATGAAAGTCGGCGTTATCGCTACAGATGAGACAAAAGAACGTTATGCACATGCGGATGTTCTGAGCATCGGAAGCAGAGAAGAAGAGGAAACGATTGCACACCATCTGTACGAAGTCTTGAGAGATTTTGATGATGACAGAGTGGACGTGATCTATTCCGAGGCATTTTACACACCAAAGATGGGACAGGCTATTATGAACCGTCTTTTAAAGGCGGCAGGACATAAAATTATAAATGCACAGGAGGAGAAGAAATGATAGCATTAGGATGTGACCATGGCGGTTATGAACTGAAACAGGAGATCATTAAACACCTGGAGGAAAACAAGATCGAATACCAGGATTTCGGATGTGACAGCATGGATTCTACAGATTACCCGATCTATGCAAAAAGAGTTGCCATTGCAATCCAGAATGGTGACTGTGAAAAAGGTATCCTGATCTGCGGAACAGGTATTGGAATTTCCATTACAGCAAATAAATTTAAAGGCATTCGTGCAGCACTTTGTTCTGACTGTTTCAGTGCAGAAGCAACAAGACTCCACAATAATGCAAACATTCTTGCAATGGGTGGAAGGGTTGTAGGACCTGGGCTGGCAATCAAGATCGTAGATACTTTCCTGAATACACCATTTTCAGAGGAAGAACGTCATATTCGCAGAATCAAACAGATTGAGGAAGACACGGATATAACAGACGCTTATCCGGAAATCTAATAAAATAAGAAACTTTATTACCGGCTTCCTGCTTTTTGTGGGAAGCCGGTATTTGCACAAGGGAGGATTTTACAGTGGCAGTACATATTCATAAAAGAGAAGGATATATTTCCTGGGATGAATACTTTATGGGCGTGGCAATGCTTTCCGGCATGCGCTCAAAAGATCCGAATTCACAGGTAGGAGCCTGTATCGTCAGCGAGGACAATAAAATTCTTTCCATGGGATATAACGGCTTTCCAAAAGGATGTTCCGATGATGAATTCCCATGGGCGAGAGAGGGAGATCCGCTCGATACAAAATATCTGTATGTGACGCACAGTGAACTGAATGCGATCCTGAATTATCGTGGGGGAAGCCTGGAAGGTGCAAAACTTTATGTTTCTTTGTTCCCCTGTAATGAATGTGCAAAAGCAATCATTCAGGCCGGGATAAAGACGATCGTTTATGACTGTGATAAATATGAACATACGCCATCTGTCATAGCATCAAAGAGAATGCTGGATGCAGCAGGCGTTCGTTACTATAAATATAATCGTTCCGGTAAAGAAATCACACTTTCTGTGTAAAATGTGTTTAAAATACAGGAAAAAAAGAAATTCTTTGGTTACTGTTCACTCCGTTCACAGTAACATTCTTTGTGAACAGAGGGGTTGACACCCGGAAGGTTTTTATTTAAAATAAAGAAAGTTCGGAATTTGAAAGAATGTCCGGCAGAACATGAATAAGGATATTAGTAACTATTCAGCAGGTAGTATCCCGCGAGGTGTTTTGCCATGAATATGGCAAAATCCCGAGACATA
>CAVBPN010000033.1:28820-51684 GCA_963597235.1 bacterium | reverse complement strand
GTAATGGCAGCATCAATGGCAACCGTAGGAGGTTCTACAGTGGTATTTGCAGACGGAGATCTGAATTATGCAGATATCAAACTTGGTGAAGACTACACAGATATCAAAACAGATCTGAAGCTTCTTACAAACAGAACCGATATGCTGGATGCGGATTATAACGGAAAGAACTGGGATGTATATCTTAAAGAATTTAATGAAATGTATCCAAACATTAATGTTGAGATCGAAGGTATCACAGATTATGCACAGGATTCCCTGCTTCGTCTTCAGGGTGGTGACTGGGGTGATATCATGATGATCCCGGAAGTTGACAAAGCAGATCTTTCTACATATTTCCTTTCCTATGGAGATATTGATTCTGTAAGCGAGCAGGTAAAATATCCAAACAGATGGCTGTATGACGGACAGGTTTATGGTATTCCTGTAACAGTTGTTGGCCGTGGTGTCCTCTATAATAAGAAAGTATTTGCAGATGCAGGAATCACAGAAACACCTAAGACACCGGAAGAATTTATCGCAGACCTTCAGGCAGTCAAAGATAAAACAGATGCGATTCCGCTTTACACAAACTATGCAGCCGGATGGACAATGGGAGCATGGGATGATTATATTGGCGTAGCTGCTACAGGCGATGCAAAATTCAAAAACCAGGAATTCCCGCACGCAAAAGATCCATTTGCAGATCCGGGAGATGGAACAGGTGCTTATAACGTTTACAAAATTCTCTACGATGCAGTTGCAAACGGACTTACAGAAGATGACTATACAACAACTGACTGGGAAAGCAGCAAAGGTATGATGAACAATGGCGAGATCGCAACAATGGTTCTTGGTTCCTGGGCTTACCCACAGATGCAGAGTGCTGGAGACAATGCTGATGATATCGGATACTTCGCATTCCCGATCACAGTTGATGGAAAACAGTATTCACCGGCAGATGAAGATTACTGCTTCGGTATCAATGCAGAAGATGATGCTGACAAACAGGCAGCTTCCATGGTATTCGTTAAATGGATGACAGAAAAATCTCAGTATTCCTACAACGAAGGCGGACTTCCGATCGCAGTTGGCGACGAGCAGTATCCATCTGTATATGATGAATTTACAGCAAACAATGTAGAGTTTATTTCTAACGAACCAGCTGTTGAAGGTGAAGAAGACCTTCTGAACGAACTGAATGCAGATTCTGAACTGATGGTTGGCGCAGGCGGAAATGAAAAGATTCAGGGTCTTGTAGAGCATGCAGCAAACGGAGACGAATCTTTTGATGACATCATGACTGAGTGGAACGCTGACTGGAGCGATGCTCAGGAAACAGATGATGTAGAAGTAAATGAATAATCTGTAAATAGTTACAGACTGCTTCAGGCGGGGGCCTAACGCCCCGCCTGTAAACATAAGGAGGGCAACAGGCAGTATGGGACAGAGTAGATCTTTTACACAATGGCGCAAAAGTAAAAAGGGACAGCAGACCATTGTTATTCTGGCTTTTATCATTATCCCATTAATCTTGCTGATTACATTCACTTATCTGCCATTTGCAGAAATGGTGAAGTTCAGCTTTTATAAGATGAAATACGTAGGAACCAGAAAATTCGTTGGACTTGATAACTATCGGGCAATCTTCAAACGAGATGATATCATTGGAGCATTAAAGCTCTGCCTGTATTATATGGCAGGTTCCATCATCCAGCTTGTGATCGCGCTTTATCTGGCAACGATTCTGAGTATGAAGGTAAAATGTGGAAACCTCTTCAAAGGTTTTATGTTTTTCCCATACCTCATCAATGGTATTGCAATTGGATTTATCTTTAAATTTTTCTATACCCGTGGATTTGTATTTGATACCGTTCTGCAGTGGTGCGGATTCCAGCTGGATAATCTTCCATACTGGTTGAAAGATCAGTCCATTAACAACTGGTCACTGGTTGCATCCTCTGTATGGAGATATTTCGGTCAGAACATGGTTCTGTTTATCGGTGCGATCATGTCAGTAGACAGTGCACTGTATGAGGCAGCTGATCTGGATGGAGCAAATAAATTCCAGCAGTTCCGTTATATCATCCTGCCGAGTATCAAGACGATCGTTACTTTAAATATTATTCTGTCCATCACAGGTGCACTGAGTGCATTTGAGGCTCCATTTGTTATCACCAGTGGTGCAAATGGAACAGGTACTTTCTTTGTTGTCATGAACACGATCGCACATACAAACCAGAAAGTTGGTCTTGCATCAGCAATGGCGGTATTCCTTCTGGTGATCATTATCATAGCAAAATTCCTGCAGGATGCATTCTTTAAGTATATCTTCAGAAATGCAAGTGCAGATGATGAGGCATATGATGTCAAAAAGAGAAAGAAAAAAGCAGCGAAGCTTGCAGCAGCTTCCACGAAAGGAGGAAACTAGAATATGGCACAGACAGCAACAGCAGTACCTGCAAAAAGAAGAAAACATTATAGTGCAGGATTTGTGATCTGGACGATCGTAAAATATTTTTCACTGATCTTCTTTGCATTTGTGGCAGTTCTTCCAATCGTTTCCTGCGTGATCACTGCTTTTAAGACAGATGCGGAGTATAAAGGTACAAATGTTATGACTCTGCCACAGAGCTGGTTGAATTTTGACAACTTTGTGAAAGCTTTTACAAAAGCAAACATGCTGACTGCGTTCAGAAACTCTCTGATCATTCTGGTGGCAGTACTTGCAATTTCTATTATCATCGGAACACAGCTGGCATATGTACTGAACCGTTTTAAATTCCGTGGAAATGTCCTGATCCGTAATCTGTTTACGTTTGCAGCTCTGCTTCCGGCAGTTGCCATGCAGGTAGCAGTCTATGAGATCATGGTAAATCTGCATTTTGTAAATACCCTTTATGGTTACATTATCATGATGTGCGGAACTGATGTTATTTCTATTTATATCTTTATCCAGTATTTTGAGAACCTTCCGGTTTCTCTGGATGAATCCGCATATCTGGACGGAGCATCTTATTTTACAATTTATCGAAAGATCCTTCTTCCGCTTCTGAAACCGGCAATCGTGACATCTATCATTCTGAAAGGTGCCAATACCTACAATGAATACTACTGTGCACAGCTTTATCTGCAGGATAAAACAAAACTCTGTACAGTAGCGACATCTCTGTATACATTTACAGGTCCTATGGGAAATCAGTACAATCTGATCTGTGCAGGTGTTATTATCTCTCTTCTTCCTGCCCTGATCGTGTTCATTATTTTCCAGAACCAGATTTACAGTGGTGTTGCAGCCGGTGCAGTCAAAGGCTGATGAACAAAGGAGCAGAAGAAATATGATAAATGAAATAAAAGATCATCTTGTGAATGGAATTATCCCATTCTGGAAATCTGTTCGCGACGATGAATTTGGCGGCTATTATGGCTTTATGGGATACGACCTTGGACTGAATAAAAAAGCAGTTAAGGGATGTATCCTGAACAGCCGTATCACATGGTTCTTTTCAAAAGCATACAAGATTCTGGGAGATGAAAGCCTTCTGAAAGAAGCTTCCCATGGATATGAATTTATGAAAAAGTACTGTGTGGATAAAGAATACGGCGGTGTTTTCTGGTCAGTAAATTATGATGGTACACCGGAAGACACAACAAAACATACTTATAATCAGGCATTCAGTATCTATGCATTATCCGCATATTACGATGCGACCGGCGATAAAGAAAGCATTCAGCTTGCATCTGATATCTACGATATTATTGAGTCAAAATGTACAGATGCAGAAGGATATCTGGAGGCTTTTGACCGGAAGTTCCAGCCTGTAGAAAATGACAAATTATCCGAGAATGGTGTTATCGCAGATAAGACTATGAACACATTGCTTCATGTATTTGAGGCATATACAGAGTTTTATCGTGTGACAAAAAGAGAAGATGTAAAGAAACGTCTGGAATGGATCATGGATATCATTGCAGATAAAGTATACAATCCGACTCTTAAGAGACAGGAAGTATTCTTTGATGCGCATTATCATTCCCTGATCGATCTTCATTCCTACGGTCACGACATTGAGACGGCGTGGCTTCTGGATTATGGAACAGAAGTGCTTGGAGAAGAAAAATATACGGAAAAAATCGGTAAGATCACAAAAGCTCTTACAAAACAGATTTATGAGACTGCTTTCGACGGACATTCTCTCAGCAATGAATGCGAAAAAGGTGTGGTCGATACAGACCGCGTCTGGTGGGTACAGGCTGAAGGTGTGATCGGATTCCTGAATGGATATCAGCATGACACTTCAAAGAAAGAATATCTGGAAGCATCAAAAAGTATCTGGGAATACATTAAAGAATATGTGATCGATAAACGTACCGGATCCGAATGGTTCTGGCTTGTAGATAAAGATGGAAAACCTTACGAAGACAGACCGATCATAGAACCGTGGAAATGTCCTTACCATAACGGAAGGATGTGCCTGGAAGTAATAAGGAGAAATATAGATGTTGCATAAGAATTATTATATTGAAGCAGAAAAACAGAGAAAGATCATCGAGCGTAAAAATGAAAAGACAGATTTTTATAACGGAATCTATGACAGATACCAGTATCCGGTACTGACAAGAGATTTTATCCCGCTTACCTGGCGTTATGATCTTAATGTAGAGACAAATCCGAATTTCATGGAGAGACTTGGTGTGAATGCCGTTATGAACTCCGGTGCGATCAAACTCAATGGAAAATATCTGATCGTTGTCCGTGTGGAAGGAAATGACCGTAAATCTTTCTTTGCAGTAGCAGAGAGTGATAACGGAATCGACAATTTCCATTTCTGGGATTACCCGGTCGTTCTGCCGGATACCTGTCCGGAAGAAACCAATGTTTACGATATGCGTCTGACTCAGCATGAGGATGGATGGATCTATGGTGTGTTCTGTTCTGAGAGCAAAGATACTACTATAAACGATCTTTCTGCAGCAGTTGCAGAGGCAGGAATCGTAAGAACGAAAGACTTAAAGACATGGGAGCGCCTGGATAATCTCAAGACTCTTCGCTCCCCACAGCAGAGAAACGTTGTTCTTCATCCGGAATTCGTAGATGGTAAATATGCATTCTACACCCGTCCGATGGATGGATTTATTGAAACAGGAAGCGGCGGCGGAATCGGATTTGGCCTCTGCGAGGATATCGAGCATGCAGTGATCGATGAAGAAAAAATCATCAGCAGAAGAGTATACCACACTCTGACAGAGTCCAAGAATGGTGCCGGAGCAGTTCCGATCCGCGGTAAAAAATGCTGGATCAACATTGCACACGGTGTCCGTAACACAGCTGCAGGACTTCGTTATGTACTGTATGCATTTGCTACAGACCTTAATGATCCGTCAAAAGTAATCGCACAGCCGTCAGGTGTATTCCTTGTACCGTTTGGAGAAGAACGTGTCGGTGATGTTTCAAATGTTGTATTTACAAATGGTGCGATTGCAGACGAAGATGGAAAGATTTTCATCTATTATGCATCCTGTGATACCAGAATGCATGTTGCAACAACAACGATTGACAAGATGGAAGATTATCTCTTCAACACACCGGAAGATCCGCTTCGTTCACCGGATTGTGTAAAACAGCGCTGTGAACTGATTACAAAAAATCTCGAAGTGCTGAAAAAAGAACAATAACAGGAGGAAAATCCGAATGAGTAAATATAAAATGATCAGCCCTGCAGTTCCAAATATGCCATGGCAGGACAAACCGGAAAATCTTACAGGAGCACCGCTCTGGCGTTACACAGCGAATCCGGTGATCGATCGTAATCCGGTAGAAGGTGTGGCACGTATCTTTAATAGTGCCGTAATTCCATATGAAGGAAAATTTATCGGCGTATTCCGTGGAGAGCAGACAAATGGTGTACCGTTTATCTATCTTGGAAGAAGTGAAGACGCACTTCACTGGGAATTTGACAAAGAAAAGATTAATTTTGTAGATGAAAACGGTGAGTCCTTTATGCCGAAATATGCATACGATCCGCGGCTTGTAAAAGTAGAAGATGCCTATTATCTGATCTGGTGCCAGGATTTCTACGGTGCATCTATCGGACTTGCAAAGACAACAGACTTCAAGACTTTCACAAGACTGGAAAACCCGTTCATTCCATTTAACAGAAATGCAGTTCTTTTCCCGAGAAAGATTAATGGAAATTATGTTATGCTTTCCAGACCGTCTGACAGTGGACATACACCATTTGGTGATATTTTCCTGAGCGAAAGTCCGGATATGACATACTGGGGAAAACACCGTCATGTAATGGGCAAGAATCCGGAATGGTGGCAGTCTGTTAAAATTGGCGGCGGCGCAGCTCCGATCGAGACAAATGAAGGATGGCTTCTGTTCTATCATGGTGTAACAGGTACCTGCAACGGATATGTATATTCCATCGGTGGTGCGATCCTGGATATCGATGAACCTTCAAAAGTAAAATACCGCTGTGAAAACTTCCTTCTGACACCGGAGACATGGTATGAAGAACGTGGATTTGTTCCGAACGTATGCTTTCCATGCGCAACGATTCATGATTCTGAGACCGGAAGAATTGCTCTTTACTATGGAGCAGCAGACAGCTATGTTGGTGTGGCTTTTACAACTGTTGATGAGATCATTGATTATATCAAGGACCACAGTCTGGTAAGAGAAGAAGATACAGAACTGGGTATCCGCTAAAAGAAAACAGTTCAGATTTATTTGTGTAAGAAAACGAGGATGAATTATTATGGCGATCATTAAACTGAAACCAAGTTTTAAGGATTATCTCTGGGGCGGAACAAAGCTCAAAACAGAGTACGGAAAAGAATATGACGGAGATATTCTGGCAGAATCATGGGAGCTTTCCTGCCATCCGGCGGGCCCGAGTTATGTGGCCAGTGGGGAATATAAAGGAGATACGCTCTCTGAGTATATTCTTATGGAAGGAAAAAAAGTCACCGGAACACATGCCAGAAAGTACGATGAATTTCCAATCCTCATCAAATTCATTGATGCAAAGAAGGATCTTTCCATTCAGGTACATCCGGATGATGATTATGCACTCAAGAACGAGGGACAGTATGGAAAGACCGAGATGTGGTATATCATGGAATGTGATGAAGGCTCTTCTGTATATTATGGTTTTTCCAGAGAAGTTTCCAAAGAGGAATTTCAGGAACGCATTAAGAACAAAACACTTCCGGAAGTTCTGAATAAGGTAGAAGTTCAGAAAGGCGATGTCCTGTTTATTGAACCGGGAACGATCCATGCAATCGGTAAGGGAAATGTGATCGCTGAGATTCAGCAGAATTCTAATGTGACCTATCGCGTCTACGATTATGGACGGAAGGGACCGGATGGAAAGGAACGAGATCTTCATATTGAAAAAGCCCTCCAGGTAACGAAGACCGTTCCGATTCTCCGAAGAAAATCCTTTGAGCCGCATATCGTATCATGCCCGTATTTTACGGTAGACAAACTGGTCCTTGATGGCCAGCGTGTCAAAAAAGTGTTTGGCGAAATTGATAAATCCTCCTTTGTAAGTATTCTTGTCATGGATGGCGAGGGCGTCATTCGTGACAAAGAAGACACGCTTAAGATCAAAAAAGGTGACAGCATCTTTGTCACTGCCAACACCGGTGAGTATGAACTTGAAGGGGCATTTGAGGCGCTTGTAACTACTGTGTAGTATAATAGAATATGTTATGTGTATAAAGTTTTCAAAACCAGCAAGGACAGTTCACATCGAACTGTCCTTGTGTTATAATAGATAAGATTCGACAAAAACGAATTGAATCGGATTAAATTGGAGGAGGAAACTTTTTTGAAGGAAAGAGAAACATTCGGGTCAAGACTTGGATTCATCCTGGTTTCTGCAGGATGTGCAGTAGGTCTTGGAAATGTATGGAAATTTCCGTACATGACAGGTAAATACGGCGGTGCCGCTTTTATCCTGATCTATCTTGTCTTTCTTGTGCTGCTTGGACTTCCGATCCTTGTAAGCGAATTTGCAGTAGGACGAAGCAGCAGACTGAGTACGGCAAGAGCATTTCACAAACTGGAGCCGGAGGGCTCTAATTTCCATAAGTACAGCTATATGGGAATGATTGGTAACTACATGCTGATGATGTTTTATACCATGGTTGCCGGCTGGATGATGTACTATTGTTACGTTATGGCGACCGGTAAACTGAGTGGAGCGACTTCTGAGGAAGTAGGAGGCTTTTTCTCAAATCTGATGACATCTACCGGAACAATGACCGGCTGGATGATCGCAGCAGTTCTTCTGGCGTTTGGCGTATGTTCTCTGGGGCTTCAGAACGGAATTGAGCGTATCACAAAGGTCATGATGATCTGTCTTCTGGCACTGATCGTGGTACTGGCTGTTCATTCCGTAACGTTGGATGGAGCGATGGAAGGTGTTAAATTCTATCTGGTGCCAAATCTTGATAATATTCGAGAGGCAGGCCTTGGAAACGTAATTTTCGGTGCATTGTCACAGGCATTCTTTACTTTGAGTATCGGTATTGGTGCGATGGAGATCTTCGGAAGCTACATGGGAAAGGAACGTACCCTTGCAGGAGAGAGTATCAACATTTTGATCCTGGATACTTTTGTAGCGCTGATGGCTGGTCTTATCATCATTCCGGCATGCTTCGCATTTGGTGTGGAACCTGGTGCCGGTCCGGGACTTGTGTTCATCACTCTGCCGAACGTATTCAACCAGATGGCAGGCGGAAGACTCTGGGGAGCACTGTTCTTTCTGTTCATGTCCTTTGCGGCACTGTCTACCGTTATCGCAGTATTCGAGAATATCCTGTCCTTTGCAATGGACTTGTGGGGATGGAAACGAAACAAAGCTGTCCTGTTTAATATTGTTCTGATCATTGTACTTTCCATGCCGGCAATCCTTGGCTTCGGACCGTGGTCCGGAATCCAGATTCTCGGTGAGGGAACAAACATCATGGATCTTGAGGACTTTATTATTTCCAACAATATCCTGCCGCTTGGTTCCGTTATCTTCGTGATTTTCTGTGCGTCTAAAAACGGATGGGGATGGGATAATTTTATTAAAGAAGCCAATACAGGAAAGGGAATGAAGTTCCCGGCATTTATCAGAAATTACATGCTGTGGGTGATTCCGGTGGTTGTAGCGATCATTTATCTCAAGGGTTACTATGACATGTTCCAGCCGAAAGGAAATGCTTACCTGATTCCATGGATGGCGGTTGGTATTGCCATGCTGGTACTGGTAGGATGGATTTCATTCGGACACAGCAAGGGAAGTAAAAAGAAGTAATAATTAAGAGGAGGCACAAAATTATGATAGCAGAAAAAATGAAACCTTTTGTACAGAACAATTCAGCGATTCGAATGATGTTCGAAGAGGGAAACCGTCTCCGGGCGAAATACGGTGCAGACAAAGTCTATGACTTCAGCCTTGGTAATCCAAGCGTTCCGGCACCGGACTGTGTACGCGAAGCAATCATAGATCTCGTAAACAACGAAGAACCGACGGTTCTTCATGGATATATGAACAACGCCGGATTTGAAGATGTCAGAGAGACGATCGCACAGTCTCTGAACCGCCGTTTCGGGACCGCTTTTTCTGCACATAATCTGATCATGACTGTTGGTGCTGCCAGCGGTCTGAACGTGATCCTCAAGACGATCCTGAATCCGGGTGAGGAAGTGATCGTTTTTGCACCGTATTTCCTGGAGTATGGTGCATATGTCCGTAACTATGACGGTAAACTTGTGGAAATCTCACCGAACACAGAGACTTTCCAGCCGAATCTTAAGGAACTGGAAGAGAAGATTACAGCCAATACCCGTGCCGTGATCGTAAATACACCGCACAATCCGACCGGTGTTGTTTATTCTGAGGAGACGATCAAAGAACTTGCAGCGATTCTTGAGAAGAAACAGCAGGAGTTTGGTTCTGTGATCTACCTGATCTCTGATGAGCCATACAGAGAACTGGCTTACGATGGTGTAGAAGTTCCGTATCTGACGAAATACTACAAGAATACGGTTGTAGGATATTCCTACAGTAAATCCCTGTCTCTGCCGGGTGAGCGTATCGGTTATCTGGTCATCCCGGATGAGCTGGAAGACAGTGCAACAGTCATCACAGCAGCTGCAATCGCAAATCGTGTGCTCGGAAGTGTCAATGCCCCGTCTCTGATGCAGAAAGTCATCCAGAAATGTGCGGATGCAGAAGTAGATGTGGCTGCTTATGACAGAAACCGTCTGGCACTTTACAATGGCCTGAAAGAATGTGGATTTGAATGTATCAAACCGCAGGGAGCTTTTTATCTGTTCGTGAAATCTCCGATTTCAGATGAGAAGCAGTTCTGTGAGGCCGGTAAGAAATACAATATCCTCATGGTTCCGGGAAGCTCCTTTGCATGCCCGGGATATGTGAGACTGGCATACTGTGTTTCCTATGAGACAATCCAGAATTCCCTTCCGGAGTTTAAGAAACTGGCAGCGGAGTATGGACTGTAAGAGCGTTGGCTGGACACAAATAAATATATCAGGAAATACAGAGGAAGTCGTGTTGTGCGGCTTCCTTTTTTGTACTACTTTTGATTAAATTAAGTTGACATTAACTTAAAAAATAATTAAAATAATAGCAAATACAAAGTAACATAACAGAAGTGCAATGTAAAATATCACGTGGTCATAAAGGAGAAAATAGCATGGCAGTCTCATATGAAAAGCAGAAAAAAATCTTCAAACTGGATACAGAAAAGAGTACTTATCTGATCGGACTTTCCCCGGAGGGATATGTGGGACATATTTATTATGGAGACAGACTGAATCAGAGTGTGGACAATTATCTTCTGCGTATGGAGGAACATCCATTCACACCGTCTGTAAATAAGAGAGAGAAATCAGCCTTTCTGGATTTCTATCCGATGGAATATCCGTCCAGCGGTGTAGGGGATTACCGGGAAAGCTGCATCAATATCCGCAATGAGCAGGGATGCATGGGAAGTGAATTCTTTTATGTTTCGCATGAGATTTATAAGGGAAAACATAAGTTGGAGGGATTGCCGGCTTCTTTTGGAACAGAAGAGGAAGTAGAAACACTGGATATCCACTGCCGTGATGAAGTTCTGGATCTGGAACTGATTCTTTCTTATTCGGTATTTGAAAAAGAAAATATCATTACCAGAAGTGTCCGTGTTGAGAACCATGGTCAGCAGGAAGTGCGTCTGGAAAAGATTTACAGTGCATGTCTTGACATGGACAATGAAGCTTTTGAGATGATCTCACTGCACGGTTCCTGGGCGAGGGAACGTCATATTCAGCAGGGAGCACTTCATTATGGAAAGCAGACTATATCCTCCGCAAGGGGAGAATCCAGCCATCAGGAACATCCGTTTATCGCACTTGTCACACCGGGAACTACACAGAAACAGGGCAAAGTTTACTCTATGCATTTCGTATATTCCGGAAACTTTACTGCACAGGCAGAACTGACACAGTTTGATTCTGTACGTATGGTCATGGGTATCAATGGAGAGGAATTTTCCTGGAGACTTGCACCGGGAGAAGCATTCCAGGCACCTGAAGTTGTGATGACCTATTCTGGTGAGGGACTTGGTCAGATGAGCAGAAGCTATCATGATTTTTGCCGAAATCATCTGATCCGTAGCAGTTATAATCACAAAAAACGTCCGATCCTCATCAACAACTGGGAAGCAACCTATTTTGACTTCAATACAGAAAAATTACTGGATATTGCCCGCGAGGCGAAAAAATGCGGAATCGAAATGCTGGTCATGGATGATGGCTGGTTCGGCCACCGAAGCAGCGATGACAGCTCTCTGGGTGACTGGTTTGTAAATGAAAACAAAATCACAGGCGGACTGAAAAATCTTGTCGATCAGGTGAATGCGATCGGACTGAAATTTGGCATCTGGTTTGAGCCGGAGATGATTTCACCGGATGCTGAACTCTATCAGAAACATCCGGAGTGGGCTATCCAGATCACAGGAAGGGAAGCAACGCAGAGCCGCTGTCAGTATGTGCTGGATCTCTCCAGGAACGAAGTCAGAGATTATGTTTATGAATGTGTGGCAAATGTTCTTCGAAGTGCCAATATTGAATATGTAAAATGGGATATGAACCGCCAGCTGAGTGACATGGGAAGCACTTATCTTGGAAGAGAAGACCAGCAGGAGCTTTTTCACCGGTATGTGCTTGGAGTATATGAACTTCAGGAACGTCTCGTGACGGAATTTCCTGATCTGCTTCTGGAGAACTGTTCCGGCGGTGGGGCACGTTTTGATCCGGGAATGCTGTACTACAGCCCTCAGATCTGGTGCTCTGACGATACCGATGCGATCGAACGACTGCTGATTCAGGAAGGTACGGAGCTGATCTATCCTCTGGCTGCGATGGGGGCACATGTCAGTGATTGTCCTAATCATACTGTAGGCAGAGTGACACCATTTGAAACGAGAGGACATGTGGCACTTTCCGGTACCTTTGGATATGAGCTGGATATCACAAAGATTTCTGAAGAAGAGCGAAATATGATTCCGGAGCAGACGGAGATGTATCATAAATATCATGATCTGATCCGTGAGGGCGACTATTTCCGGATTGCTTCTTACAGAGAAAATCATCTGTACGACTGCTGGGTTTCTTCTGCAAAAGACCGTAGCGAGGTACTGGTAACTTATGTTCAGGTTCTTGGACAGGCGAACTGCCACAGCCGTAAGATTTATCTGGACGGTTTTGATCCGGATAAGATTTATTGTCTGGAAGGCACTGATGAGAAATATACAGGGGAGATGCTGATGAAAGCAGGATTTCTGATTCGGGATATGAGAGGCGATTTCCAGAGCAGACTGTATCATTTTATTGCAGAATAGATGTTATCAGATTAACCGCATTAAAGCAGAATTGAAATTTCAGGTACAAAACGGACGCAGGAGCTGACTTTTCAGGTCATACCCCTGCGTTTTTTGCATTGTATATCGAAGAGGCAACGGTGGCGCGTCCGTTGATCAGATCTTATCAATTTTTTTACGGATATCCAGCATCTTCTGATCGAGCTGTGTGATCACAGATGCACACTGCTGTAACTCCTCATTGATCATGGCTGCCTGCTTCTGTCCGCGTTTATAGCGAAGCTGATGGTCAAGATTTGCCCAGTAGTCCATGGCGGCTGTGCGAAGCTGCAGTTCCAGTTTGATCCACTGGTTTTCTTTCTGGAATGGAATTGCAATCTCCAGAATCAGATGCAGACTCTGGTAGCCGGATTTTTTGGGCTGTTGAACATAGTCCTTGACCTTGAGGATACGGATATCCTGCTGTTTCTCAATCAGGTCGGCTACTTTATAAATATCATCTACATAAGCACATACGGCACGGACACCGATCAGGTCATTGATCTTTTCCAGTGCCTGGCTGAAATTCAGATCCAATCCTTTTTTCTGCATCTTCTTGCAGACACTGTCATAACTTTTGAGTCTTCCTGTTTTCATCTGAATAAAGTTCCGGTTATATTTCATCAGAAGGAAAGTATTGATGATATCCAGTTTTGTCATCATAAGATTAATTGCACATTGTCCTTTAATGCTGAATTCGCTGTCGGTCAGCATATTCTTAAGAAGTTCTTTCTTTTTCAATTTCTCTCTTTCTTCCTCTAACTGTATCAGTGTAAATGTTTCTGTTGCACGTAATGCATTGCCCGTTCCCATTAGAATACTCCTCCAGTAATAAATCTGTGTGTGATTTACGTTAAATCTGTTATTTTGTTTCCCATCATTTAATCTATGTGAGAGTGCAGAAAAATATGACAGGAAATAAATTTGTATGATTTGTAGAAAAAGACGGATGATGTACAGGATTATTTGGTTAAATTTTTAACGAATTATAGATTGACAAATGATTAACAAACCCGTATAATAAACGCATATCAAACATTGATAAATAATTAACGTTAATAAATTGACGGAATTATTTATCGGATTAAAGGATAAGGATCATATCATAAAACAGAAAAACCAGGAGGAATTAGAAATGGCAAAGAAAGAAACCCACATCCCGGCAATCATTGATACTCCGGAAGCACTGGAAGCAAAGATCGCGGCGATGAAAGAAGCACAGAAACTTTTCGCCACTTACACACAGGAGCAGGTAGACAAGATCTTCAAAGCTGCCGCAACTGCAGCTGATAAAGCACGTATCCCGCTTGCAAAAGCTGCTGTTGAAGAAACAGGAATGGGTATCGTTGAAGATAAGGTCATCAAGAACCACTACGCAGCAGAGTATATCTACAATGCATATAAAAATACAAAGACCTGCGGTGTGATCGAAGAAGACCCGGTTTACGGAATCAAGAAAATTGCAGAGCCGATCGGCCTGATCGCAGCAGTTATCCCGACCACAAACCCGACTTCCACAGCAATTTTCAAAACTCTGATCGCACTGAAAACAAGAAACGCGATCATCATCAGCCCACATCCACGTGCAAAGAAGAGCACAATTGAAGCTGCAAAGGTTGTTCTTGAAGCAGCAGTCAAAGCAGGTGCTCCGGAAGGAATCATCGGATGGATCGATGTCCCGAGTCTTGAGCTGACAAACCTTGTAATGAAAGAAGCTGATATCATTCTTGCAACAGGTGGTCCTGGAATGGTTAAAGCAGCATACTCCTCCGGAAAACCGGCACTTGGAGTTGGAGCCGGAAATACACCGGTTATCATTGATGACACTGCTGATGTGCGTCTGGCAGTAAACTCCATCATCCACTCCAAAACATTTGACAATGGTATGATCTGTGCATCCGAACAGTCCGTAACAGTTCTCGAAGGTGTATATAAAGCAGTTAAAGAAGAGTTCCAGTACAGAGGATGCTACTTCCTTAAGAAAGACGAAATTGAAAAAGTAAGAAAAACAATCCTGATCAACGGTGCACTGAATGCGAAGATCGTTGGACAGAAAGCAGCTACGATCGCTGAGATGGCAGGCGTTACTGTTCCGGCAGAAACAAAGATCCTGATCGGTGAAGTGGAATCTGTAGATATCAGCGAAGAGTTTGCACATGAGAAACTTTCTCCGGTACTTGCAATGTACAAGGCAAAAACATTCGACGAAGCTATTGCAAAAGCAGAACAGCTTGTAGCTGACGGCGGATATGGACATACCTCTTCTCTTTACATCAATGTAAATGAGAAAGAAAAGATGGCAAAACATGCAGCAGCAATGAAGACCTGCCGTATCCTTATCAACACTCCATCTTCTCAGGGTGGTATCGGAGATCTCTACAACTTCAAACTTGCTCCGTCTCTGACACTTGGATGCGGTTCCTGGGGTGGAAACTCTGTATCTGAAAACGTTGGTGTAAAACACCTGATCAATATCAAAACTGTTGCTGAGAGGAGAGAGAACATGCTCTGGATGAGAACCCCGGAAAAAGTTTACTTCAAAAAAGGCTGCCTGCCGGTTGCTCTGGATGAGCTGAAAAACGTGATGGGCAAGAAACGTTGCTTCATCGTAACTGACTCCTTCCTTTATAAAAACGGATATACTAAGAAGATTGAAGACAAACTGGATGAAATGGGAATCGTTCATACATGCTTCTCTGATGTAGAGCCAGACCCGTCCCTCGCTTCTGCAAGAGCAGGTGCTGCAGCAATGCGTGCGTTCGAGCCGGACTGCATCATCGCAATGGGTGGTGGATCCGCAATGGATGCCGGTAAGATCATGTGGGTTCTCTATGAAAACCCGGATGCAGATTTCGATGACATGGCAATGGACTTCATGGATATCCGTAAGAGAATCTACACATTCCCGAAAATGGGTAAAAAAGCTTACTTCATCGCTGTACCTACATCTTCCGGTACAGGTTCTGAGGTGACACCATTTGCCATCATCACAGATAAAGAAACAGGAATCAAATGGCCTCTGGCTGACTACGAACTGTTACCGGATATGGCAATCGTAGATACAGATAACATGATGAGTGCACCAAAAGGACTGACAAGCGCTTCCGGTATCGATGTTATGACACATGCAATTGAAGCATATGTATCCATGATGGCTTCTGACTACACAGACGGACTTGCACTTCGTGCGATCAAGCTGGTATTTGATTATCTGCCTAGAGCATACAGAAATGGAAACGATGTAGAAGCAAGAGACCATATGGCAAACGCTTCCTGCATGGCCGGTATGGCATTCGCAAATGCATTCCTCGGAGTAAACCACTCCCTGGCTCATAAACTGGGTGCTTTCCATCACATCCCGCATGGTATTGCAAACGCTCTGGTACTTACAGATGTTATGCGTTACAATGCTGATGAAGTTCCGGCAAAGATGGGTACTTTCCCGCAGTATCAGTATCCGAAGACACTGGCCCGTTATGCTGAGATCGGACGTTTCGTAGGACTGACAGGAAAAGACGACAACGAAGTATTTGAGAAACTTCTGGATAAACTGGAAGAACTCAAGAAGATTATTGATATCAAACCTACGATCAAAGATTACAACGTAGATGAAAAATACTTCCTTGAGACTCTTGATGAGATGAGCGAGCAGGCATTCAATGACCAGTGCACCGGCGCTAACCCGAGATACCCACTCATTGCAGAACTGAAAGAAATCTACCTGAAAGCATACTACGGTAAATAATTAAAATAAGCCTTCTTTTTCATCCATAAAATATAAAGTATTATAAGCAGCAAGGCCCCGGTATTACAGGATCGTAATGCCGGGGTAATTGCTTTTCAGCAGTTAAGACTTATTTAAGATTTGCGTGGACAAAATTAAGAATATGTGTGTTGAAAAGAAAGAATACGAATGTTACAATAAGCACTAATGGTAATGTTAACATAAACAGAGCATTTATATAGAAGCATTTCTTTGCTATATATAAGAAGAAAAAGCGATAGCTTCAGGGGGCATGATTATTGAAACAAAATGAAAACACAAAATATGTGAAACTTGGTATTACCGGTGCGGCAGTCCTGGCATTTGGATTTGCCATAGCGTATGTCCTGAATCAAAGTGCAAATATTGCAGCAGGCGTTCGGACGGTCTTTAATATTCTGAAACCATTCCTGTATGGTGCATTGATCGCCTATATTCTTGCACCGATGTGTAACCGGATGGACGAGAGGTTTCTGAAATGGTTTCCGAATGCAACGGAGAAGCAGAAAAAGGGCCTCAAATTTCTTTCCATTGCAATTGCAGTGATATTTGCAGTGACGATCGTAGTTCTGCTGATCATTCTGATTCTTCCGCAGGTATGGGACAGTACCGTGAGACTTATCCGTATTCTTCCGTCAAGACTTGCGTACTGCAACCGTCTGATCGATAATCTGCTCGCGGATCAGCCTGAATTGCAGACATATTTCAATCATTTTTCTTCACAGATTGAGAGCGGGCTGAATGATATCCTGAGTGCAAATTCCAGTATGATGCAGACTATTCAGGGAATTGTCAATAATATTACGGTACAGCTGATTGAGGTATTAAGCGTATTCAAGAATATGTTTCTCGGATTTTTGATTGCTGTTTATCTCCTTGCAAGTCGTAAGCTGTTTGGAGCACAGGCAAAACTTCTTCTGTATGGTATCTTCCCGAATAAATGGGCAAAGATCATTGAAGAGGAAATTCGCTATACAGATAAGATGTTCAACGGTTTCTTTGTTGGAAAGATTATTGATTCTGCAATCATTGGACTGATCTGTTTTGCAGGAACGACGCTGCTGGGATTTGAGTCCGCGGCATTTATCAGTGTTGTGATCGGTGTGACGAACATCATCCCGTTTTTCGGACCGTTTATCGGTGCGATTCCGTGTGCATTATTACTGCTTCTGGGAAGTCATCCGCTGGATGCGCTGTACTTCCTGATCTTTATTGTGATTCTGCAGCAGGTAGATGGAAATATCATCGGACCGAAGATTCTTGGAAACACGACAGGTGTTTCCAGTTTCTGGGTACTGTTTTCCATTCTTTTATTCGGTGGTCTTTGGGGAATTGTCGGAATGGTAATCGCAGTTCCGCTGTTTGGTGTAATATATGATATCATTCGTAAGCTGACAACCCGTGGACTTCAAAGGAACCGGCGTGAAGATATGCTTCAGAAATATGACGAGAACTTCCACGAGAAGAAAGAAGAGACAGAGAAGGAGTCGAAACCTTCAATCAGCGATAAAATCAATGAACGGATTAACGAACGTATAAATAAAAATGTGAATAATAAATGAGAACACTGAATAAAAAGTGTTATCATTTGTATTTGCAGAAGATGGGTTTTACAGAAAATAAAAACAGCGCAGCTTTTGAGTAATCTCATTGGCTGCGCTGTTTTTATGGCGAAATATTTTATTTAAATCACTGCTTGCGGAATGCAGCACGTTTTCTTTCTCTGGGATCCAGAATTCTCTTACGGATACGAAGGTTTTCCGGTGTTACCTCCAGAAGTTCGTCCTGATCGATGAATTCGATTGCCTGCTCCAGGCTGAGAACTCTTGGCGGTGTCAGCTTCAGAGCTTCATCAGCGGAAGAAGAACGAGTGTTGGTCAGATGTTTGGTCTTGCAGACATTCAGTTCGATGTCTTCGGCTTTACCATTCTGTCCGATAACCATACCGCTGTATACTTTCTCACCAGGTCCAACGAAGAGGGTTCCGCGATCCTGTGCAGAGAACAGACCGTATGCAACTGCTTCACCGGATTCGAATGCGATCAGGGATCCCTGTTTACGATACTGGAAATCTCCCTTATATGGTGCATATCCATCGAATGTAGTATTCAGGATACCGGTACCCTTAGTGGAAGTAAGGAATTCACCACGGAAGCCGATCAGTCCACGGGATGGAATGTGGAATTCCAGACGTACGGAACCGTCGCTTGCTGTGCTCATTCCCTGAAGTTCACCTTTACGTTCACTCAGTTTCTGGATAACAGTACCGGAGAATTCTTCCGGAACATCTACATAAGCAATCTCCATTGGCTCAAGTTTCTTACCGCGCTCATCAATATGATACAGAACTTCCGGTTTACTTACTGCAAATTCATAACCTTCACGGCGCATGTTCTCGATCAGTACGGACAGATGAAGTTCACCACGACCGGAAACCTTGAAGCACTCTGTAGAATCAGTGTCTTCTACACGGAGACTGACGTCTGTGTTCAGTTCACGATAGAGACGGTCACGAAGATGACGGGATGTAATGTATTTACCTTCCTGTCCGGCAAGCGGGCTGTCATTTACCATGAAATTCATGGAAAGAGTAGGCTCGGAAATCTTCTGGAACGGAATTGCTTCCGGGTTATCTCCGCCGCAGAGTGTATCACCGATATGGATATCTTCGATACCGGAAATCGCTACGATGGATCCGATGGATGCTTCTTTTACTTCAACTTTATTCAGACCGTCAAACTCATAAAGCTTGCTGATCTTAACCTTTTTACGTTTGTCAAGATCGTGGTGGTTCAGAAGAGTCAGCTCCTGGTTTACTGCGATCTTACCGTTTTCAACTTTACCGACACCGATACGTCCAACGTATTCGTTGTAATCGATAGTACTGATCAGTACCTGTGTGTCAGCGTCCGGATCACCTTCCGGTGCCGGGATATATTTCAGGATAGTTTCAAACAGCGGAGCCATGTTTTCCGGTGTGTCTGCAAGATCAAGAACTGCATGTCCTGCTTTTGCGGATGCATACAGGAACGGGCAGTCAAGCTGTTCATCAGATGCCTCCAGGTCCATAAGAAGTTCCAGAACTTCATCGATTACTTCTTCCGGACGGGCTTCCGGACGGTCGATCTTATTGATGCAGACGATAACATGAAGGTCCAGCTCCAGAGCTTTACGGAGAACGAATTTAGTCTGAGGCATAGCACCTTCAAATGCATCTACCAGAAGAATAACACCGTCTACCATCTTAAGAACACGTTCTACTTCACCACCGAAGTCTGCATGTCCAGGGGTATCAATGATATTGATCTTTACTCCCTTATAATGTACAGCAGTGTTTTTTGATAAAATAGTAATTCCACGCTCACGTTCAATGTCGTTGGAGTCCATGACACGTTCCTGAACTTCCTGGTTTTCACGGAATACACCGCTCTGTTTAAGGAGCTGGTCCACCAGGGTGGTTTTGCCGTGATCGACATGGGCGATGATGGCAACGTTACGTACGTCTTCGCGTTTTGTCTTCATAAAAATCGAAATCCTTTCTTTTTTCTTCTATATTAATGTGTAAAAACTTTTTTTCGTGATACGATATTCCAGTTTACCACATTTTTCGCAGATTACAAGGAGTTACAGAAATTTTTTTAATTTTTTGGTTCTAAATCTTCGGGGGTATTCATAGCTTAGTATAGACAAAATACCCAAAGAGGAAGGAGAACAACATTATGGCAGACAAAATCATTGAAAACAATCAGGTATCGATCATGGGGAAAATTGATACAGGCTTTACATTCAGTCATCAGGTATTTGGTGAGGGTTTTTATACCATGGAGCTTCTTGTACGCAGACTGAGTGATTCTGAGGACAGGATTCCGGTCATGGTTTCTGAAAGGCTGCTGAACATAACGCAGGATTATACGGGACAGTATATCGAGATTCATGGACAGTTCCGGTCCTACAACAGGCATGAGGAGAAACATAACCGACTGGTTCTTTCTGTTTTTGCAAGAGAAGTAAATTTTGTGGAAGAGCAGGACGAGTCACTTCCGGTCAACCAGATCTTTCTGGATGGATTTATCTGTAAGCCGCCGGTCTACCGAAAAACTCCGCTTGGAAGAGAGATTGCAGATATGCTTCTGGCTGTAAATCGTCCTTACAGTAAATCTGATTACATACCATGTATCTGCTGGGGCAGAAATGCCAGATATGCATCAGCATTTACCGTTGGAGGCCATGTGCTTCTGTGGGGAAGAATCCAGAGCCGTGAATATATGAAGAGGATCGGTGAGAACCAGTCAGAGAGAAGGACAGCGTATGAAGTTTCGGTAAGTAAGCTGGAATATATAGATTAGATATAGATTATAAGGAGGGGCAAAGTAGTTCAGGTATTGCTTTTTTGGCGGAACTGCGGTAAGATAAGACCAATAATGCGATAAGCGAGTCTTAGATAACATTAAGAGGAAGTATTATGGAAAAAGAATTAACAGAGGTGTACTGTGGAAACGGCAAGGGCAAGACTGCTCTGGCTATCGGACAGAGTCTCCGTGTGGCTACACAGGGCAAGAGCGTGATTGTGATCCAGTTTCTGAAAGGAAGAGAACAGCGTTCGCTGGATTTCCTGCAGGATGTGGACAATCTGGATTTTAAGATATTTCGTTTTGAGAAGAGAGACTGCTGTTACGAAGATCTGACAGAAGAAGAGAAAGCGGAGGAGAAATCCAACATTCTGAACGGACTGAATTTTGCGCGTAAAGTTGTTGTTACTCAGGAATGTGATTTTCTGCTTCTTGACGAGATTCTCGGACTTCTTGACTGTGGTATCGTAACAGTGGAAGGAATCGCAGATATACTGAAACATAAGGATGAATCCATGCATATTGTTATGACGGGAAGGAATTTTCCGGAGGAATTAAAACCGTATGTGGATGTGATCACAACGCTGAACACAGAGGAAGTTCATCCATTGGATGCTAACGAATAATATAAATTACAGAAGAATAAAGGAGGAGTTAAAATGGCAATTTTTAAAGGTGCGGGCGTTGCAATCGTTACCCCTATGTATGAAGACGGAAAGGTGAATTACGATAAACTGGAAGAACTGCTGGAATTCCAGATTGCTAACAGCACAGATGCCATTATTATCTGTGGAACAACCGGTGAGTCTTCTACCATGACACATGGAGAACATCTTAAAACAATCAAATTTGCAATCGATAAAGTAAACAAACGTGTGCCGGTTATTGCAGGAACAGGTTCCAACTGTACAGAGACAGCGATCATGATGTCAAAAGAAGCTGCATCCTATGGTGCAGATGCGTTACTGGTTGTAACTCCTTATTATAATAAAGCTACACAGAAGGGGCTCATTGCTCATTATACTGCAATCGCAAACGCAGTTCCGGAGACTCCGATCATCATGTATAATGTACCGAGCCGTACAGGATGTAATATCCAGCCGGCAACGGTTGCAACACTTGTTAAAAATGTTAAGAATATCGTAGGTCTGAAAGCTGCGAGCGGAGATCTTTCCCAGATTGCAAAGACAGTATCTCTGGCAGGTGCCGACCTGGAACTGTATTCCGGAAACGATGATCAGGTTCTGCCGATCCTTTCACTTGGCGGACTTGGCGTTATTTCTGTACTTTCTAACATTGCACCGAAGGAAACTCATGACATGGTCATGAAATTCATGGAAGGTGATACTAAAGGAGCAGCTAAGATCCAGATCGATGCAATCCCGCTGATCAATGCTCTGTTCTGCGAAGTTAATCCTATTCCGGTTAAGACAGCCCTGAACCTGATGGGCATGAACGTAGGACCGCTTCGTATGCCACTTTGCGAGATGGAAGAAAGCAACAAAGAAATCCTCAGGAAAGCTATGCAGGATTTCGGAATCAAACTGGCATAAAACAGGCATAAGATACGGAGGAAGATTATTATGGTAAGAATTATCATGCACGGATGCTGCGGACATATGGGACAGGTGATTTCTGATCTTGTTGCAAAAGATGCCAATGCAGAGATTGTAGCAGGAATTGATGTAACAGATAAAGGAAATACTGCTTATCCGGTATTTACAAATATTAAAGAATGTCAGACAGAAGCTGATGTTTTGATCGATTTCTCTTCTGCGAAAGCAGCAGATGCATTACTGGATTATTGTACAGAGCGTAACCTTCCGGTTGTTCTCTGCACAACAGG
>CAVBPN010000033.1:6877-28810 GCA_963597235.1 bacterium | reverse complement strand
TCTGTCTGAAGAGCAGCTTGCAAAAGTTGAAGAGACAGCAAAGAAGATTCCGGTACTGAAATCCGCAAACATGTCACTGGGTATCAATACTCTGATGAAACTGATCCAGGAAGCTGCAAAGGTTCTTGCAACAGCCGGATTTGATATGGAGATCGTTGAGAAGCATCACCATCTGAAACTGGATGCTCCGAGCGGAACAGCGCTGGCACTCGCTGACAGCCTGAATGAAGCTATGGACAATCAGTATCACTATGTATATGACAGAAGCCAGAAACGCGAGATGCGTGATGAGAAAGAAATCGGTATTTCTGCAGTACGCGGCGGTACGATCGTTGGCGAACATGAAGTGATCTTTGCAGGTGAGGATGAAGTCATCGAATTTAAGCACACTGCTTATTCAAAAGCTATCTTTGGTAAAGGTGCGATTGAAGCTGCTAAATTCCTTGCCGGTAAACCGGCAGGAAAATATGATATGGCTGATGTGATCGAAGGCTGATTGTAATTTTAATAATGAAATTTTGACAGGCATGTATCGAAAGATATGTGTCTGTTTTTTCTTTATTGGAAAATGCTCAGCTTATAGGAAAATGCCCGGCTTGTTACATTATTTTGCATAGAAATCTGTCAGAATGTGCATATTATCAATACAAGTTTAAATCCATAGTAAAGGAGAAATTAGAATGAAAAAAATACGCACAATTCTGACAGGAATCCTCCTGGTCCTAACGCTGAGCATCTTTACTGCCTGTGGAAATAGTAATGCACCGGCAGATGAAGCCGGATCAGCTACAGAAGAAAACACAACCGATACGGAGATGAATGGAAATAACGATGATGAAAATAATACAAAAGACAATACAGACCAGAATAATACAGGTAATGATGTGACGGACGGCGAAGGTGTGGCAGATGATGCTGCAATCGATAATGGTGACACCATGTCCGAGGGCGCAGATAATGATAATGTGCCAGACAATAATACAGCAGAAGATGGAACCGTAGCCCAGGATCTTGGTGATGGGGTCCGTGATATTGGCGACGGAGTTGGAAATGCAGTAGAAGATGTCGGTGATGCAGTCGGAGATGTCCTCGATGGAGATGCCGAGACGCGATAAGGGCGATTTGCAATTTATCCATTTAGCACAATAAAGGAAAATTGCTTGCATCAGACACGAAATCATATTATCATAGCATCAGGTAAACCTGATGACTTACAGTACAGGTCTCGGATTCAGGAAATCCGGGGCCTTTTGAAAGGAAAAGATAAATGAGATTTCGACCATGTATTGATATACATAATGGAAGAGTAAAACAGATTGTAGGCGGGAGCCTCAAAGATGCCGGAGATCAGGCAAGAGAAAATTTTGTGTCCAGTCAGGATGCGGCTTTTTATGCAGAATTGTACAAAAACACCGGATTAAAAGGCGGACATGTTATTCTTCTGAATGGAAAAGATTCGGAATATTACGAGACGACCAGAAATCAGGCACTTAAAGCACTGACAGTTTATCCGGGAGGGTTACAGATCGGTGGTGGTGTCTGTCCCGAAAATGCAGAAGATTATCTGAATGCCGGGGCGAGCCATGTGATCGTCACTTCTTATGTCTTCAAAGATGGACAGCTTTCCTGGGAAAATCTCCGTAAAATGGAAGAAACCGTGGGGAAAGAGCACCTGGTTCTGGATCTGAGCTGCCGTAAAAAAGATGATCAGTATTTTATTGTGACAGACCGCTGGCAGAAATTTACAGATGTGCTGGTGACACTTGAGACAATGGAAGAACTGGGAAGTCATTGTGATGAATTTCTTGTGCATGCGGTAGATGTAGAAGGTAAGGCAAATGGCATCGAGACAGAACTGGCAGACCTGCTTTCAAACTATACACAGTGTCCGGTGACTTATGCGGGCGGTGTCGGAAACATGGGAGATCTGGAACTCCTGAGAAAACATGGTAGGGGAAGACTGGATGTGACTGTTGGAAGTGCCCTGGATCTTTTTGGTGGAACGATTCCGTTTGAAACGCTCAAAAATCTGTAAGACCTTGACGAATAAACTTTCAAAATATATTATGATGATAACAGATAATAAATTCAGGGAGGTATTTATTATGAGTGAAGTACTTGAAAAAATCAAAAGCAGAAGAAGTATCCGTAAATACAAGAGTGCCATGATCCCGCAGGATAAACTCGAGAAGATCATCGAGGCAGGAACTTATGCAGCGACCGGAATGGGAAAACAGTCCCCGATCATTATTGCTGTAACAAATAAAGAGCTTCGCGATAAGCTTTCTGCCATGAATGCAAAGATTATGGGTGTTGATGACATGGATCCATTTTATGGAGCACCGGTCGTTCTGATCGTACTGGCTGATAAGTCCAGACCGACACATGTCTATGACGGAAGTCTTGTCATGGGAAATCTGATGCTGGAAGCAGAAGAACAGGGAATCGGAAGCTGCTGGATCCACAGAGCAAAAGAAGTGTTTGAAAGTGAAGAAGGAAAAGAAATCCTGAAATCACTTGGAATCGAAGGTGATTACGAAGGAATCGGACATTGTATCTTAGGTTATGCAGACGGTCCGGCACCGAAGGCTGCACCAAGAAAAGATTCCTATGTATATTTTGCAGACTGATATTATATAATAAGAAGCGATATTTAAACGAAGGGACAGAGGGGAATTTCCCCAATGTTCCTTTTTTGTCCATTGAAAAAGGGAAGTGACAATGAATATAATATAGGAAATGAAAAATAACAAATGCCTGAGGGCTTTCTTCCATTTTGCGGAATGCGGATCCGGGAAAACGGATAAAGTAGTAAGGAAAGGGAAGTCAGAACAGAGGAGGAAATACTAATGAATAAAATTACACATGCAGCAGCCAAGACCGTGTTTTCAGGAGTGGTTGATTACGCACTTGGTCAGGTAAATAAGAATCCTGATGAGGCATATGCAAAAATTATTGATACGGCAGAGAAACACATGAAAGAGTTTAAGCTGGGTGTAAACTGGGATTATCTGAGACGGGTTGCCTGTAATCCGGAGTACACTCTGAACCGTTACGTGACATCTATTGTAAATGAACTTCATCCGAACGTACTTAAAACTACGCTGATGAATCTTGGATTCGAGGCTCTTTACAACGGAACCAAAACCATCCGTGAGATGAGAAAAATCCACAACTGCAACATTCCGTGGATCATCCTGATGGACCCGACCAGCGCATGTAACCTGCATTGTACAGGATGCTGGGCCGCAGAATACGGAAATAAACTGAATCTTTCCTTTGAGGATATGGATTCTATCGTTACACAGGGTAAGGAACTGGGAGTTTACTTCTACATGATGACTGGTGGAGAGCCGATGGTCAGAAAGAAAGATATCATCGAACTCTGCAGAAAACATAATGACTGTGTATTCTTTGCATACACAAACGGTACACTGGTTGATGAAGCTCTCTGCAAACAGATGCAGGAAGTCGGAAACCTGTTCCTTGGCTTAAGTGTTGAAGGTGAACCGGATGTCAATGATATGCGTCGTGGAACTGGTGTATATAATAAAGTTATGCATGCCATGGACCTTCTGAAAGAACATGGTCTTGTATTCGGTACATCAATCTGCTACACAAGTGCAAACTATAAGAGTGTTACAAGTGAAGACTTCATCCAGATGCTTGTAGATAAGGGATGCCGTTACGCTCTGTACTTCCATTATATGCCGGTTGGAAACGCAGCATCTGTTGATCTGCTTCTGAATCCGGAACAGCGTGTTTATGTGAAGAATCGTGTAAGAGAGATCCGTAACATGGAACATGGTCCTGGAATCTTTACCATGGACTTTCAGAATGATGGTGAATTTGTAGGCGGATGTATCGCCGGAGGAAGAAACTACTTCCATATTAATGCAAACGGTGATGCAGAACCATGTGTATTCATTCATTACTCTAACGGAAATATCCATGAGAATACAATCCTTGAGATTTTGAAACAGCCGTTGTTCATGGCTTACCATGACAACCAGCCGTTCAATGATAACATGCTTCGTCCATGCCCGATGCTTGAGAATCCGGAGATTCTGCAGCGCATCGTAAAAGAATCCGGTGCGCATTCTACAGATCTTCAGTCTCAGGAGACACCGGAACATCTTTGCAGCAAGTGTGTACACTATGCTGAGGAGTGGGCTCCGATTGCAGATAAACTGTGGGCAGAAGAGCAGGCAGCGAAGGCTGAGAAGTAAAGATATAAAAATTTGGGATGTATACGAAACGTCTCTATTATATCTGTGTTTCAGACAATTCAGAAATTCAGAAGTACTATAAGAACAAAATAATATAAAAAGCACCCCCGGAAAAGAGATGAACTCGCTACGCTCAGACAGCATCATTTTCCGGGGTAAAATATTATTTTTTTCTTTAAGTACTTCTACAAATTTCTTCAGGCGTCTGAACACCAGATACAGTAGAGACGTTTTTGTATATCCGAAAGGTTTTTATACGGGGAAGGAAGTGTGAACCGGTAGGTTGTATTATTCGGCAGGATAGTGAAAACCCAGAAGGATTCTGGTTAGGTTAGGGTTTCTTTTTGCAGGGGTTTGTATTAGAATAGGAGTATTAGAGAGAATTACAGTATACGAAGTGGAGAAGATATATGAAGGTTGTTATTTTAGCGGGAGGTTTTGGAACAAGGATCAGTGAGGAGAGCCATCTGAAGCCGAAGCCGATGATCGAGATCGGGGAGAAGCCGATCTTATGGCATATCATGAAGATGTATTCTGCATACGGTTTTAATGAGTTTGTGATCTGCTGTGGATATAAACAGCATGTGATCAAGGAGTGGTTTGCGGATTATTATCTTCATAACAGTAATATCACATTTGATTTTACACAGGAAAACAAGATGATCGTGCACAATAATGTTCTGGAGCCGTGGAAGGTAACTCTTGTTGATACCGGACTGAACACAATGACCGGTGGTCGTATTAAACGTGTGAAAGAGTATCTGGACGGGGATACATTTATGCTCACTTACGGTGACGGCGTTGCGGATGTAAATATCAAAGAACTTCTGGAATATCACCGTTCCCATGGAAAGATGGCTACGATCACGGCGGCACAGCCGGGAGGCCGTTTTGGAATCCTGGATATCCAGAATGATGGAACGATCACGAACTTTAAAGAAAAGAAAAAAGAAGACGGTGGATGGATCAATGCCGGATTTATGGTACTGGAGCCGTCTGTTATCGATCTGATTGAAGGTGACCAGACTGTGTTTGAAAAAGAACCTCTTGTGGAGGCAGCACGTATGGGACAGCTGAATGCATACCGCCATAAGGGATTCTGGCAGTGCATGGACACTTTACGTGAAAAGAATCTTCTGGAGGCATTGTGGCAGAGTGGTGAGGCTCCGTGGAAGATCTGGGAGTAAGAGTCGGCAGAAGAACGATCTGTTGTAAATAAATCTGTTGGAGGAAATACTTTGAAAGCAACAAGCTGCGATTATTGCGCAAATTATGTATATGATGAAGAATGTGAAAGTTATTACTGTGATGTGAATCTGGATGAGGACGAATATTATCGTTTTATCAGTACAGAATATAAAGAATGCCCATATTATCGTAATGGGGATGAGTACATTGTGGTGAGGCATCAATTATAATTTACAGGTAATACGACACCAGATGCAGAACAGATTGGAGAAAAACATGATTACAGTAGAGCTGGATAATTTCAGCCTGAGAGAAATCTGCCGGTCGGGACAGTGCTTTCGCATGCACGAGGCGGCAGAAAATAACACATATGAACTGGTTGCCGGGGATAAATATCTGAAGATATCCCAGGAGGGAAGCATTGTAAATTTTTATTGCAGTGATGTAGAATTTATCTGCTACTGGGTACCGTATTTTGATATTGATTCGGACTATGGAAGATATATTGAGAAGGTGAATCCGAGGGATAAGTATCTGAGTGCGGCAGTACAGTGTGGAAATGGAATCCGTATTCTGCGACAGGATCTCTGGGAAATGATCATTACTTTCCTGATCTCGCAGCAGAACAATATTTCCAGGATCCGTGGCTGTATCGAGAGACTTTGTGCCAGATATGGCGAGAAACTGAAAGCAGGAGACACGGAATATTATTCATTTCCGACACCGCAGCAGCTGTCCGGGGCGACGGAAGAAGAACTGTGCGGGCTTGGAATGGGATATCGGGCCAGATATATCGTGGAGACAACGCGAAGCGTTCTGGATGGAGAAGTTTCACTGGAAAAGCTGTATCAGATGAAATATTATCGCAGAGCACGAAAAGAACTGATGAAGCTCAGTGGAGTAGGAGAAAAAGTGGCAGACTGCATCTGCCTGTTTGCATTGCATCACATGGATGCATTTCCGATCGATACGCATATCCGGCAGGTTCTTGATGAACATTATCGCAGAGGATTTCCGAACAGGAGATATCATGGCATGAGGGGCATCATGCAGCAATATATTTTTTATTATGAACTGATCGGAGAGAGAGGGAAGATATGAAGTATTTTGTAAATGTACTGGTGGATGTTCTTGGAGCAGTTTATCAGACAGCGGGAGCGTCGCTGCTTATTGCGTCCCTGATCATGTGTGTATATATGTTGGGAAGAAAACAGGGCGTTGGGCCGGTAGCAAGAGCATGGATCCGGCAGTTTAAAGAGAGCAGCTGGTTCCGCAGACACTTTTTCCTTGCATTTTATACCTGCATGCTGCTTTTTCGTACGTTATTCTGTCGGAGTATCTGGGGAAATCCGCTGGAAAATGTGATCGGAATCTGGGGACTGCATTATAACGGGCAGCTGTATACCGAGAATTTTGAAAATCTGATACTGTTTACGCCGTTTATTATTTTTCTTTTCCGGGCGAGAGAAGAAAAAGATCATACGAAAGATAAAAGAATCCAGGAAGTACTGCTGAACAGTTTTGAGATCAGTTTCTGTTTTTCACTGGGGATCGAAACCTGCCAGCTGTTTTTGAAAATCGGAACGTTCCAGTTGACGGATCTTTTCTTTAATACACTTGGTGGAATAATTGGAGGAGCAATCTACTGGGGATTTGAGCGAACCAGAAACAGAATTGTTTCCAGCGTGAAGAAAATCGGCGGCTGGGATGTTATCCCGTGGAAAAGTACCGCGCAGAAAGAAGCAGATGTGGAAAACAGTATGGAATCTTCCGCAGCCGTAGAGGGAAGCCTTCCGGAAGAGGCAATTGCCCCGGAGTGTTCGGAGCCGAGATATGCTGCAATTGAGAAACTGGTAAGAGAAGCTGGCCAGAAAATGCTGAAGGCAAGACCGGGCGAGGAAAATATTCACAAAAAAGAGGGACTTGCAAATTTTTGCACGGATTATGATACGGCGATCCAGAGATTTCTGATCGAGGGACTGAGTGAGATCCTTCCGGGAGCTGCTTTCTTCGGGGAAGAAGATACGGAAGGAAATGCCGGAGCTGATGCAGAAGGTGAATTCACTTTCTACATAGATCCGATTGACGGAACCACGAACTTTATGTTTGATTACCATCACAGCTGTGTATCGGTTGGTCTGGCGCATGGTGAACAGATGATTGCCGGATTTGTATATCACCCGTATGTGGACGATATGTATGTGGCTGTAAGAGGATACGGAAGTTATCTGAATGGAAAGAGGCTTCAGATGGCTGATAAACCGGTGGAAGAGGGGATCGTGGAATTTGGCTGTGCAAGATATAATGAAGCTGGAATCGACTGGCTGTTTCGCGTGGTAAAAGAAATGTTTCAGAACAGTCTTTCTATCCGATGCGGTGGTTCTGCGGCACTGGGACTCTGCAGAGGTGCATCCGGAAGCAATACGGTTTACCTGGAACTGAAGCTGCAGCCGTATGATTATGCGGCTGCGTCAGTGATCCTGGAGGAAGCCGGAGGTAAGATTACACAGATCGATGGCAGTCCGATCACCTTACATGAAGGTTGTTCGATCATCGGAGGAACACCTGCGGCATGGCAGGAGAGTAAAGATGCTTTCGAAAAATTAAAAGAAGAGATGTAGATCCGAACCGACAAGATTCTAAAAAGAGTTTTGTCGGTTTTGTGCTTTATAAGAAATTATTCTACAAATAAAAAAAGCACAATTGCCTGTCTGTTTTTTGATTTTTGAATATCAAACATAGTTGAAACATAATAATATTGTCCGTTTGAATCTAATTTTATACCAATCATTACATTATCCTTATAGCATTTGATAAGTTCAAGTGACTTTTCTGGTTCATCAGGATTGATTCCAATATAATCTGGTGAAGCGATAATGTCGGAGATGTAATCAACATATTTTAAACAATTGTAATGTTTTCGTTTTACCATATGAGCTGGCAATCCTTTTGAGCGGTAAATATTCAATTCTTTGTAATCTATATTCAAAATTTCATTGAAACGTTGATTATATTTACCAACCAATAAAATATCATTATTTTCAGACATATAAACACTCCGGCAATATACTGAATATTATTGTATTATAGGCTGAAATTTCTTGCATTATCTTAAAAACGGAGAAAATATCGAAAAATGTCGTTTGGGCTAAAAGATGAAAATAAGAAATTAAAATGGTAAAAAGCATTGTGTGGTTGAAAAACTGCACGGTGCTTTTTGTTACAGAAAAGTTAAATTAAAATAACAAGTGTATTTCGTACTGTTTCCATACTGAGAATGATTTTCAATAAGAACCTTAATGAGAAAAAAAGTCGATTTCTGGTTAGGAATTGCTAACATTTTTATGGACATGAAAAAAAAGATGTGGTATAAAATTAGATGGTTAGAAAACGCTAACGCGGAAAAATGAGGAGGAAGGAAATGGCAAACAAGAATTTATTCAAAAAAATTGCGCCAGTGATCCTGAGTGCTACAGTTGCATTTTCAGGTATGCCGGCAACCGCTTTTGCAGCAGATCTTTCTGACGCAGAAGTTGCTGTAGCAGCAGAGGAAAATACAGATGCAGAAGACGCAGACGTAGATGTTGCGGAAGATGCAGAAGACGACGTTGAAGTCGATGTAGAAGAAGCAGACGAAGAAGATGTAGAAGAGGAAGCATCTGAAGAAGATCTGTTCAGCTCAGAGGAAGAAGACGCTGTTGACGTTGGAGACGGCACTGCAGATGCACTTACAGGTGAATATCAGTATGTATATGCCGGACTTACATGGTCTCAGTACTGGGCAAGTGAACCTGTATATAAGGCAGGAGATACAACATCATCTTCTGTAAAAGACAGAAAAGGTGAATATGATAAAGGTGCTTTTGATGCAGTAACAAGAGCAACAACAAACCATGGACTTCACAGAGGAAGTTTTCAGAGTATTGCAACAATCTATGGAGAAAGCGGAAAAGCATATTCGATTTCCCATTGGGAAGACAATGGAGCAACACTTGTATTAACAGATGGAAGCAAAGTTTCTTATTCTAAAGGTGTAATTGATGGAACTGATGCTCTGGATTATTATGTAGTAACTGGTATCAAATATGTTCCGGTAAAAGTAAAAACATCAGATTATGAAGAATTCTGCAAACAGTATGCAGTTGTAGTAAACGGCGGTACACTGACCGGTGGATATTCCGAAAACAAATTATCTTCATATACTGCAACAGCGGAAGTTACAGAAAATACAAACGGATTAAAAGAAGCTGTTAAAAATGCAGATGGATCCTTCAGCTTTACAGCGAGAAAGAACGGTTCCGATTCCGGTCTGAAAGATACAGAACTTAAAACAGCTGAAGGTATTGAGCCAACAGTAAAAGAGGCAAATGGTTCTTATGGTGAATTCCTTCGTGTTGACCTGAATGGTAACTATGGCGGACTTGGTTCTGCTATGCAGGCTGTTGAATGGACATATTATGGAAATGATTCCACATATAGCACTCCACTTGCTACATATGGAACGAAATTTGCGGCAGATAACTGGATGCACAAATCAATGGGTATTCAGCTTGGCCTGACAAAATCTGTAAGATGCCAGCTTCCGGACGGATATGATGGAACCGGATACTGGACAATCAAAGTTATGGCACTTGGATACAATGATTATACATATAATTTCCAGGCTACAGACGCTAATATTGTACAGGCTACAGCAGGCAATGTAGATACTGCTAAATTTGAAGCTGTTCTTGCTCAGGCAAAAGCACTGGACGAAAAAGAGTATACTGCAGATTCCTGGTATGCACTTCAGCAGGAAGTAAAAGAGTGCGATGAAATGCTCGAAAATATTGATGAGCAGACACAGGCAGCTCTTGATGAGCAGGTTGGCCATCTGACAGAAGCAATTGAGAAACTTGTAAAACTTACAATTTCCGTAAATCCTGCATCTACAACACTTACAGTAGGTGGAACAGCAACACTTAAAGTAGAAACAAATATTACTGGTAATGTTACCTGGACATCCAGCAACACAGCAGTAGCAACTGTAGCAAACGGTGTTATTACAGCAAAAGCAGCTGGTTCCGCAACTATCACAGCAACGGTTGGAGAAAAATCCGCTACTTGTGCAGTTACAGTTAAAGCCGTAGAGCAGAAACCGGTACAGCCGACTCAGAAACCGACAGCAACACCAACACCGGTCGTTAAAGCTGGTATCACAGCAAACGTTGCACAGGTTTATGTTGGAAAGAAAGCAACAATCAAAGTTACAAAAACTAAAGTAACCGGAACAGCTAAATTCACATCCAGCAATAAGAAAGTTGCAACAGTAAACAGCAAGGGCGTTATCACAGGTAAAAAAGCAGGTAAAACTGTTATTACTGTAAAAGTTGGTAAATACACCAAGAAATTAACAGTTACTGTTAAGAAACCTTCCTTCAAACTTACAAAATCTTCTGCAAAACTGAAAAAAGGTCAGAAGGTTACAATCAAATCAAAAGCAGCACCGGCAGCTAAAGTTACATACAAGACAAGCAACAAGAAAGTTGCAACAGTAAACAGCAAGGGTGTTGTAACAGCAAAGAAAAAAGGAACAGCAAAAATTACTGTAAAATGCAATGGAATCACAAAGACATTCAAAGTAACAGTAAAATAATTCCTTCATAAAATACACATACGAAAGAACGGGGGCCGTTTACAACTGCCCCTTCTTTTGTGTGTTAAGGGGTAAATAGTATGCATAAAAAGAATCTCATGAAACTTCTTCCGGCAGTCGCTGTGATCGCTGCGGTAGCAGTCACCGGATTTCCGGCAGAGGCTGACGAACAGAAAGTAAATAATGTACAGACATCAGAGACTCAGATCATCAAGTCAGCAGAACTGGAAGATCTTATTACAACTGCTTATTCTTATCAGGGAAGCAGCAGTGAATCGGAGTCTGCTGACAGTAAAACAAAAACATCAAAGAAATCCAAAAAGACAAAGAAAAAGATAAATGCGATCAAGACAGGTGCGAAGAAAGCTCTTCCAGAGAAATCAGCAGCTGCTTCCTGACAGGGACAGGGTACGACCACAACACCTACAACTTCTGTTCCGAAAGGCGGATATAAAGATGGAACTTATCAGGGAAGCGGAACCGGTTTTGGCGGAACGATCACTGTTCAGGTAACGATCTCCGGCGGAAAGATTGCTTCTATTAATATACTGAGCGCACCGGGAGAGACAGGTTCTTATTTTGCATCCGCAAAAGGCGTAATCAGTAAGATGATCTCCGGTCAGACTCCAAATGTTGATGCAGTAAGCGGAGCAACGTATTCTTCAAACGGAATCATTCAGGCTGTTCAGAATGCACTGTCAAAGGCCGGAAAAGGTAAAGCCACAAAGACAACAAAGACAACGAAGAAAAATACCAACACTTCAAAGAAGACAACGACACCGGTTGAGATCACAAAACCGTCCGGAGAGGTGACCTATAAAGACGGAACCTATACTGCAGAAGCAGAAGGATTTGACGGTCCGGTAAAAGTTACGGTTACGATCAAAGGCGGAAAGATCACTGCGATCACAAATACAAACACCGATACAAAAGAATATTTTAGTAAGGCATGGAGCGGTATTCAGCCCAAGATTCTCGAAAAACAGGCAGTGTATGGTGTAGATACTGTATCCGGGGCAACTTTTTCTTCAAATGGTATTCTGCAGGCGGTACAGAAAGCACTGGAACAGGCTGCTGTAAATGTGACTCCGTCCCCAACACCTACAATTGCTCCGTTGCCAGATTTAAAACCGGATCAGGACAATTCTGATGCAAAATATAAAGATGGAACCTATACAGCAAAGGCACAGGGATATCAGGGAAAGATAACAGTAACAATTGTTGTTAAAGATGGAAAAATTTCTGAAATTACAAATAAAAACGATGATACACCTGCGTATTTTAAAATGGCATGGCGTACGATACAGCCACTTATTCTTACACAACAGTCAGCTGATGGCATCGACACTGTCACAGGAGCAACTTATTCCTCGACTGGAATCCTGAATGCAGCGAAAGAAGCAATCGCACAGGCACTGGTAAATGCAATACCGTCACCGACACCGACTGTGGCGCCAACGGCAACACCAACGCTGACCGCAGCCCCGACCGTTACACCAGAACCGACAACTGCGCCGGAGCCAACAGCAATACCAGAACCGACAGCAACTCCGGAGCCAACAGCGACACCGGAACCGACAGCAACTCCGGAGCCAACAGCGACACCGGAACCAACAGCAACACCAGAACCGACTGCCACTCCAGAATCAGAGGAGGAATAATTTAGATGAAATACCAGAATTTTATTATGAGAATTTTGTGTCTTCTGTTGATTCTTGCCGCTGTAGTAGGATATAATTCTATGCAGAAAAAAGATACGCAGGCACAGGAATCACAGGAGGTCGCTGCGCTCACAAAACGCGTAGAGAAACTGGAAGAACAGAATACGGAAATGCTCTCTGCCCTGGAAGAGGCTGCGAAGAATCAGGAAGCAGCGATTGCACAGGCACAGAGCGATGCAAAAGATAACGCTGCAAAAGATGATGCTGAGGAAGCAGACACTGCAGATGCAGAAGAAGAGTCTGATGATTCAGAAAATGTATACAAAGACGGTAGCTATACCGGTTCTGCACAGGGCTTTGGCGGTGCAATTACCGTACAGGTCACACTTAAAGATGATGAGATCACAGATATTCAGGTGACTGGCGCACCGGGCGAGGATTCCGCTTATCTTTCACAGGGAGAAGGCGTGATCAGCTCCATTATTTCTGCACAGAGTACGGATGTGGATACTGTATCAGGTGCGACATTCAGCTCTACAGGTATTATTAATGCTGTAGTAGATGCTCTCGGAAAGGCGGAAAACTGATGAAAAAGAGGCAGAGAAAAGCCCGGTTGATCCGGGCTGCTATACAGCTTGCATTTTTTATCTTTTATCCGGCGCTTTTTTCAACGGCATTTGCAGGTGTGAAATCCATTTTTCAGGCAATTGCAGCACATCAGCAGATTACATGGAATTCGTTTCTTGATGTGACAGGTTTGTTGCTTCTGGTTACAATTCTGTTTGGCAGACATTTCTGTGGATATGCATGTGCATTCGGTTCACTGGGAGATGCCATGTATGAACTGACTCTTTTTATCAGACAGAAAGTTTTTCATAAGAAGGGAAGACATGGCTATCCGGAAAAAGTAGTGAGAGTTCTTCAGAAGGTGAAGTATATACTTCTTGTATTTCTTCTGCTTTCTATTCTGACCGGATGGTATGCATCCCTTCAGGGAATGAGTCCGTGGGATGTATTTTCCATGCTGACAGCAGGAAAACTTCCAAATGCTTCTTATAAGATTGGAATTGTCCTTCTTGTGCTGATTCTGATTGGAATGTGTACACAGGAACGTTTTTTCTGTCAGTTCCTTTGTCCGATGGGAGCAGTTTTTGCGATGATGCCGATCCTGCCGTCTGCACTGTTTAACAGAAACAGGGAAAAATGCCCTTCTAAATGTGGATTGTGTAAGAAGAGATGTCCTGCACATCTGGAGATTGACGGAGATACAGCCCTTTCAGGAGAATGTATCTGCTGTCATGCATGCCAGGTGACATGTCCACGTAAAAATATACAGATTGGCCCGGTAAAAGAGCGGGAAATGGTGAAAGAATGAAGATAAAACAGAAGTCAGCTGCCGTGCTGTGCGGAGTGCTCTGCACAGTTATGACGGCAGTTCCGGTACTGGCGGATACAGAAGTACAGAAATATACAAATACAGATTTTGCGATGGATACAGTTGTGTCCGAGACATTGTATACAACAGGGGATGATCTGAATACTACGATCGGTCAGAAGATTCGTGAGATCGAGACAGAGTATCTTTCCTGGACAGATGAGGATTCGCAGATTGCGAAACTGAATGCAGCATCGGGAGAGACAACAGAAGTGTCACACGAGCTTGTCGGGTATCTGGAAAAGATTTTTCAGCTTGCGAAGGATTCGAATGGTGCTTTTGATCCGACGATCGGAAAGATCATTCGTCTCTGGGATATCACAGGAGAAAATCCTCATGTTCCGGAGCAGGCGGAACTGGATGAACTTCTGAAAGATGTGGGATATCAGAAGGTATCTCTTGATGACGATAAGGTAACGCTGGAAAAAGGCGCAACGCTTGATCTGGGGGCGACCGGAAAAGGAATCGGATGTGATGTGGTTTCTGATTTTCTGAAGACTCAGGAAGATGTATCCGGGATGATACTGAATCTTGGCGGCAGCAGTGTCATGGCATACGGTGAGAAGCCGGATGGCTCTGAATGGAAGGTTGCTGTAACGGATCCGCGCGATGTCGAAGGAGATTATCTTGGTGCGATTACACTGGAAGGAGGAGAATTCCTTTCCACTTCCGGTGACTATGAGAAGTATTTTATGGAAGATGGTAAGAGATATCATCATATCCTTGATCCGAAGACAGGATACCCGGTATGGAATGGTCTGGATTCCGTAACTGTTGTCTGCGACAGTGGTCTTCTGGCAGACGGGCTTTCTACGGCATGTTTTGTACTGGGAATGGATGACGCACTGGAACTGCTTGAGAAATACAATGCAGAGGCAGTCTTTGTGGATGAGGATAAGAACGTGTATCTGACTTCCGGAATGGAAGACCGGTTTGAACTGATGAAGAATACTTATACAGTGAAAGATGCGGAATAAAAAGACACCGAAATCGTCTGAAGAGATGGTTTCGGTGCTTTTATGTTACAGTAAATGACTAATATAAGATTAAAAGTGAACTCGTTTCAGGACTTCATTAGTCAGTGTTCCGATCAGTAACCCGGTAATAACACCGGAGATCAGTAATGCCGGCGCATAGTAGATCAGTCCGGAAGTCATAGTGATCAGACAGGCGATCAGCAGCTGACCGATATTATGGGAAACACCTCCGGCGACGCTGATGCCGAGGATACTGAATTCGGATTTCTTTTTCATGATGGTCATGACAGTCAGGCTTAAAGCTGCACCGGCGAGGCTGTAGAGAATGCTGAACAGGTTTCCGAACATAAATCCGATGATAAAGATACGGATGGCAGAAACAAGAGCAGCTTCTTTCCAGGTATATTTTTCAAGGATAAACAGGACTGCAAGATTTGCAAGTCCAAGTTTCATTCCCGGGATTCCCGCAAAAAAAGGAATCAGCGATTCTACATAGCCAAAGATGATGGCGACTGCGGCAAAGAGTCCGAGATTGGCGATTTTTTTCTGATTCATAAATTTTCCTTTCAGGGATCATTTCTTATAGCAGATCTGAATGATAAAGCAATTTCAGACAGCGGTGTCGAATTCTGGAGAGTCGTCCTCGGAGTTATCTCCTTTTTCTCCCTCAATCACAACTTTGTTCGGCAGGCAGACGATCGTTCCGCCGGTGCTGTCAACGGCTTTCTGTTTCAGGCAGAGATGGTCCGGACAGTCGGCCTCGATCATTTTGAACTCGCCGTTTTTTATTTCACATACATTGGTATCACCGATGGAGATCACCTGGTCCTTCGCAAGAGAGTACGTGCCGTATTCCTCACCATTCACAGTGATACGGACTGTACCATAATGCCCACGCCGGGTGAGATACATACCACCCCACAGAATCAGGGCAAAAACCACGATACCGATGATAAAAGTCAGTTCTTTTTTCTTCAAATGAAACTACCTCATTTCTATAAACGGGGATTTTTGTTATTGTTCACTCTGTTCATAGTTACGGAATTTTTTAAACAAATAACATAAATATTATCATAGCATATGGCCGAGTGATTGACAAGAAAAAAGTTAGCAGGAGCGAACAATAATCCACTGTTACTGTGAGCAGAATAATCCATCAAAACTGGTAACAAACCAATCTGTTTTGATACGCACAAACATATGTTCTTATTATATAATCTGAGTGTAAACAAATTCCGGAAAGCTTTACAACAGAAAAAAATAAAGGAGAACATACAAATGATAAAAGAAAAAGTAATACGTACGGAGTTAAAAGAAAAACGTACCGCCAGCCGCAAAGTATTTGAAAATCAGAATCATTCCAGAACTGTAGAGATTTATATGGAGCCAGTTCATTATAAAGATGAGGATGGTTCCTGGAAGGAAATGGATGATACACTGGAAAAAGTGATGATGACCAGAAGTGCGAATAGTATAGGAAATTCAAGTTTCTGTAACAGTAAAGGAAATCTTACGATCCAGCTGGAAAACAGTGCAACACCGGCAGCAACTGCATCACTGGTAATGGATAATTTAGCATTGGAATGGGGAATGGAAGGTGCTGCAGAAGTAACCGCTGAGAAGAAAGACAATACGATTGTCACATACCCGGAAATCTTAAAGGATACAGACCTTCAGTGCAGGGTTCACGGAGAGAGTCTTAAAGAGGATATTATCCTTCACAGTCCGGAAGCAGTCAGTGATGGATACGTTGTCTTATATCATATGACCGGTGTGACCCCAGTTCTGGAAAATAACCGTGTGCATTTTCTGGATGATGACGGGGAAGAAGTTTTCTGTGTTCATGCACCGTGCATGAGAGACGCATCAGGAGAAAAAACAGAAGCCATCCGTCTCATGCTGGAAATGGTAGAGGATGACCTGTGCAGGATTTCCTTTTTACCGGACAGGGAATGGATGACTGCACAGGAACGAGCATATCCGATTGTGATCGACCCGGTGACAACAACATCCAAAAAAGCTGCGGAAATTTACGATGCTCATGTTGACTCTCTTTATGAAGAGGATAATTTCCAGAAGAGTATCATCCTGAAAACAATGGGGGGTGATGAAGTGCAGCGAAGTTTTATCAGATTTGCACTTCCTGAAATGAAAACAGGTGATATGGTCGTAAATGCCAGACTGGTCCTCGTATCACTGGCACAGGACAACGTGGAGCGTACGGTTGAAGTGCACCGTGTCCTCCATGCATGGAATTCAAATTCCATCAACTGGTATAACAAGCCGCTGTATTCTGAAACGATTGAAGACCTGTGCCGCTATAAAGGAGACAAACAGAAATATATCACCATGGATATCACACGTATGGTAAAAGACTGGTACCAGAATGGCGGGAACTATGGACTTATGCTGAAAGATGATTATGAATTATCCGGATATACAGAATTTCTTTCATCTGACTGCGATAATGGTTATCAGAATATGCGTCCGAGAATTGATATTTCTTATGTAAACTATTCAGGACTGGAAGACTACTGGACTTATCACAGCCAGGACGTGGGAAGAGCCGGAACCGTTCATGTGAATGATTATAATGGGAACCTGATTCTGGTTCATGATACGATGGCAACAGGAGGCAGTCTCATGCCGATGGCTCTGTCGCATGTATACAACAGCAACAATTGTGCTGTAAATCTGGGGTATGGATATGGTTTTGCCCTGAATTATCACCAGACACTGGTCAAGACAAAGATTGGAAGCACGGAGTATTACAAACACACGGATGGAGATGGCACGGTTCACTATTTTTATTATGATTCCACTGCGAAAAAGTGGAAAGACGAATCCGGACTGGAGCAGACACTGACAATCCATACGGATGGAACAGAACAGCTTGTGATCCATGATAAAGAAGACAACCAGCTTCGTTTCAGGGATGGTTATCTGGTCAAGATACAGGATAAAAATGGAAATCAGATTTCCGTTACCTGGATGGACAGCAGAATCACAGCTGTTACGGATGGCGCAGGAAGAAAAACAACACTGGATTATCTTCTGGATGCCAATGGAAAGCGTACGACACTGTCACAGATCACAGGACCTTCCGGAAAGAAAAAGACTTTTAGCTATAGTGCTGGAAATCTTGTGAAAATCACGGATATTGATGGGGAAGAGATGTCGTATACCTATGATGGAAGACATATGCTCACATCGATACGAAACATTGATGGATATTCTGTCAGATACGCATATTATGGAACAAATCCATATCGTGTAAGGACGATCACGGAATATGGCGGCAGCCAGTCAGGAGAAGGTCTGACACTTACTTACGGATATAACAGTACAAAATTCACAGATAATAAAAAACGAAGCGAGATCTATCGCTTTAACAACAATGGAAACCTGATTCATATCCATGATGGGTTTGGACATGCAGCCAGCGGAAAATATAACCGCAGTGGAAATCATGTCAATCGTCTGGAGAATGCGACCAAGTTACAGACAAATGTTGTCCAGCTTCTGAAAGATCCAGTCATTCAGGCGGGAACATGCGGATGGACAGCAGAAGTCAGTTCCAATGCAAAGGGAAGTGCCACGATCAATACAGAGACTTCCAATTGTAAAGTCGGAGGGCGTTCACTGAAAGTTGTGAGCACACTGAAAACAGGATATGTCGGATGGTATCAGGACCTGTCACTTGTAAAAGGTCAGACATATACCGCATCCATGTTTGTAAAAGTAACAGCAATGGGCGAACGACAGAGCGATGGAGCTGTTTTCCTGAGAGCAAGGTATCAGGATAAGGACAGTGTGTGGCATAATGTGGACAGTGAATATCTGCGTGCGGTGACAGCAGGCTTTGTAAATCTGCATGCAACATTTACGCTTCCATCCGATGCTGCCCAGACAAAGGTAAGAATCTATCTGGTGGGATATAATGCGGTTTGCACTGCATATGGAGATACGGCTCAGCTGGAGACAGGAACAACAGTCAGCCGCTGCAACCTGGTTGATAATGGGGATTTCCACCTTGGCAATATATCAGGATTTGCAAAAACAGGGGATTTTGAGGATAAACTGACAACTGTTGGCGCAACAGAGATCATTCCAGTGCAGAGCGCAATTGTGGTATCCGCATCTAAAAGTACTGTTTACGCAAGTCCATCTTTAAAGGCTGCCAGTGTTACAGAAGTGACAAAAGGCACACATTTATATGCATCCTGCTATATTGGAAATGAAAATATCAACTGGTTCAAAGTGCGTACAAAGGATGGTAAGCAGGGATATCTTCACAGTGGACATGCGACCGCGTACCTGGGAGGTAATACAGGAGACCATTCGGCGGTAGTTGGCGTAGCGGGGGCTGTTTTACGCAGTACTGCATCGGCAACCGGAAAAATTGTGGAAGAAACAATTCCGAGAGGAACCTGTGTAGTAGTGCGGGCCACCAAAAAAGATGCAGATGGAAATAACTGGTTCTATATTGGAATGCAGATCGATAAGAAAAGATATACCGGTTACATAAAAGCAGAATCTGTGATTCGCTTATGCAGGAATTATCCTACCGGAACAATGACACAGGAGGATAAGCTTTATGATACTCCTTCTTTATCAGGAAAGGTGCTTTCCACATATGCAAAGGGAAAGACTGTTCGTCTCAGAGGGGTTCTGACAAAGGCTGGCATGAAATGGTATGCGATCCAGTGGGGAGGAAAGTTCTGCTTCATTCATTCAAGATACTGTACACTGAATCAGGAACCGGCAGTTACCCGTTTAGCTTCCGAAAAGCTGACTGAGGGTGTTGGCGGGCTGGAAAATCATGTCTACCGTTTCATGGGTGAGCCGAAGAAAGATAAACGACTGAAAAAAGTCCTGGATCTTACCGGAAAAAAAGGAGACACTTTCATGGTCAATGCATGGGGGAAAGGAACCTGCCTGCCGGAAACAGATAATGATAAGAACCGCCGCTTTGGTGTGGAAGTTGTGTTTGTTTCAAAAGATAATGTCAGGGATGTGCATTATACAAATTTCAGCCCGGATGTCCTGGACTGGCAGTTTTTAAGTGACATTTATGTGGCCCGAAACGATTATGTGAAGGTAGAAGTTTCCTATACTTATTGCAGGAATGCAAATACAGCATATTTTGACGGACTGTCACTCTACAGGGAGGAGTTTGGACAGACTTATACATATGATGATCAGAATAATCTGACCTCAGCAGTAGATTCCCAGAAAAATGCTACGAAGTTTGACTATAATTCCGGCAGCGACCTTACCGGCATCACAGACCCGAAAGGAAGCAGGTATACATACACATATGATAAAAAGCACAATGTGATCAGCGGAAAGTCCGCTATGGGAGTTGTGAACCGGCTTGTCTATGATGCAAAAGGAAATATCAGAAGCAGCGGGGTGGTACAGCCGGATGCAGAGGAAAAAGGCGCATGGGTCAACAGGACTTTCACAGCCGATCAGAACCATGTGGCGGCAGTGACTGATGCAGAGGGAAATAAGACACAGTACGACTGGGATACCAGGGATGACCTGCTTAAATCCCTGACAGATGGGTGCGGAAACAAACTTACCTATGGATATGACAGCGCGAAACGCCTGGTCTCTGTTTCTCAGGATGTGACTGTGAATGGCGTGAAACAGACCGTGCAGAACAAGTATACTTATGCGAAAGACCGACTTTCAGAGATTGGACATAATGGTTTCAGATATGGCTTTGCTTATGATGCATATGGGAATACTTCTTCCGCATCGATCGCAGGTACACAGGTAGTTTCTTACCAGTATGAGGCATACAATGGAAATCTTGTGAAAACTGTCTATGCAAACGGCGACGAGATCCGCTATGCGTATGACTCACAGGACCGTATAACAGCCAGCTATCTGAAGACTGCGACAGCAGCAGAACAGAAACTGAATACTTATATTTATGATAAAGAAGGAAATCTTTATAAGATGACCAATCATCTGTCCGGCAAGACTTATGAACTGGAATATGACTTCCTGGACCGCCTGATGCGTGTGAGGGATGAGCGCGGGGCCTGCTACGAGTACACTTATGATGCGAACAATCAGATGACAAAGATGTTCCATACAGATGGCAGGACAAAGATGACGACTGCTTATGACTATGACGGGGATGGACGTGAGACTACTGTCCAGGTCCCGGATGCACTGTACCATTACACAGAGTATGACAGAATGGGAAGAGTAATTTACCAGAATACAGAGTCGCTCAGTGATGATGCAGGGCTTGGAGTTGCGGTATACTATGAGTACCCGGATGCAGAGGGGAATCAGGAACGGATACTGCCGGCTGCCATGCAGATGCTGGGAAGATTATATAGTTACGAATACGATAAAAATGGAAATCTTACAGAGATTAAGAGAATCCCGCAGGAAGGCATGGGGGAAAGCATCGTAAAAGATACTTTCCAGTATGATGAACACAACCAGCTGATTCGTGAAAACAGCCAGACACAGAACAAGACGATCACTTATGCGTACGATCAGGGCGGTAACCTGTTATCCGTGAAGGAATATGCATATACAGAAGGCATGTTGCCGGAAGCACCGCTGCGTACTGAGACCGGGACATACAGCAGCACATGGAAAGACCAGCTGCTGAACTGGAATGGCACAGCCATGACCTATGATACAGTTGGAAATATGGTCACCAGAGGTGATATTACTTATACCTGGACGATGGGACGTAAACTTGCCGATGTGGATAATGGGAAGAAGACACAGTACTTTTATGACCATACCGGAGCCAGAGTGAAGAAAGTGGTGG
>CAVBPN010000033.1:2320-6867 GCA_963597235.1 bacterium | reverse complement strand
AACTGTCACAGAGTACCATATGGCAGGTGATCTGATTGCATCCGAAACCTGCAATGGCAAGACTATGTGGTATATTTATGATTCCGGTGCAAATCTGCTGGCGGTCAATATTGATGGAAAATATTACACCTATGTGAGAAATATTCAGAATGATATCATCGCTTTAGTTGACGCGTCTGGAAAAACTGTAGTAAACTATTCTTATGACAGCTGGGGAAAACTGCTGAGCATTACCGGCAGCCTGAAAGACACCGTCGGTGTCCAGAACCCGTTCCGCTACAGAGGCTATTACTACGATAACGAGACTGGAATGTATTACCTCAAGAACCGGTATTATGATCCGGAGCTGAGAAGGTTTATTTCTGCGGATAAGTATGTGATAGGGACAGGTAGTTTATTGCCAAATATATATGTGTATTGTGGAAATAATCCAGTAAATAATCACGATGAAAACGGTAATTTATTTAAAAAATTTATAACGGCTATAAAAAAGGTTGGAAAAAGCATAAAAAAAGTAGTACGGCATATATGTACAGTTGTAAAGAGTGCGGTAAAAAAAATAGTCGCAGTGAAAATTAAAAGTTCAAACACGATAAAAAGAATAACAGGAATAAGGGGAATTGGAAGTGTCTCAGTATCTCATACTACGAGTTATTTTAGAACAGATGGAAGAGCAAAGCCAATAACATTCTATTCAGGTATAACTAAGAGTGACTCGAAAGTATATGGTAGAGAGAAGGGGATGTTAGTTGATGCACAAATTGCGAGTGTTGGTCTATCAGGAGACTTTACGGCAGATTCAGTCAGTATAACTCAAAATGTTGGACTTGGAACTTCATCACTGGGATTAGGAGTACATTGGAATTATAAAGAATGGTCTTTGGGGATTGATATTAGTAGTTCAGTAACAAATGATAATGTGGAAAGTGAAACGACTGTTTCAGTAGACATCGGATTTCCAGCATTAGTATTTGCGTTGGCTGTTACGGCAGCGGCTAATTTACCACTTGCAGCAGTTGGAGCAGTTGCTGCGGGAATTACTATTTTTAATATTTGATGTTATTAATGGAATCTACAAATTATATATTTATAATTTGTAGATTCTGAAAAGGGGAAAAATGGGTGCAATGTTGATTATAGATAATATACAGGCTATTCTGGAGATTATCATCATTGCAGTAATTATAATATGTACTTATATGAAAATGAAAAAATGGATATCTGTGAAAAAATATATTAAAATTACATTCATATTCAGAAGGAACTCAGTTTGCTTCCGTTTGTGCACAAGGCAGAGGAAAGGGGGAAAGAACATATTGTGGGTATGTACAAAAAATCCAGAAAATTATGAAAATACCAATCAATGGAGAACTGCTGAAATTTAACTGGGAACGTGGGCATAAGATTCTATTTTAAGCAACGGGGAGAAGAGATATGGTACATTTGATTATAGAAATTGTAGGTAACACAACAGGATTTGTGGGCTTGATAACTGCAATACTTATGATATCTTCTATAAGAAAGAAATCGTATAGATATGTAAGAAAATATATTTTTGTTTTAATGGGAATAGCACTTATAGGAATATTGGCGGATGGAAGTCAGGAATTGATTACATTTTCTACATTGAAACAGGTATTGAACGCTTATGGAATAAAGATAGATCAATCTCAAATAGTTTATGGAGAACATTCTGCTATTGTTCCGCATGAATGGAAACTGGATGTGACAATGGAAATTTTCAGGGAAGATAATGGAAGATGGAAAATGCCAAGTCGAGATTCAGAAAAGTTGGTTAAAGAAATTGATGAGGCAACTTCAAATTCTGATGATTTGGTTATCAGAACTTTTCAATATACAAATGAAAAGGGAAGATATATTGTGATTCAGGATTATCGCTCAGGGCATTATGATGAAAAGGAGATTACAGATTCAAAAGGGACAAAATTTGTAACGTATTGTACAGATGAAACAAAAATTACAGCAAGTCGAATTTATTATGGATACTTGACAGAAATCCCGGAAAATTATGAACTAAAGCTGGAGAATGAGGAGATTCAGGTCAATTGGAATAAATTTTTTAATCAGACTGAGCTTCAAGAGGAATAAGTACATAAAATCGGAGGCGGTTTCCCTGCCGCCTCCATTTTTGCACCCTTTTTTAAGGAATTTTACACGAAAGATGAGGTAAAGAAACATGAAATACAAAATTTTTACAGTCACAGCACTGACAGGTGGTGCACTTGCAGAGCTGTTTGGCGGATGGGATAAGGCACTACAGACGTTGGTGATCTTTATGGTGGTGGACTGGATCACAGGAGGAATCCTTCTACCGGTAGTATTTGGCAGAAGCCCCAAGTCACCAAATGGTGCACTGGAAAGCAGAGCTGGATGGAAAGGTCTCTGCCGTAAGGCGATGACGTTATTTTATGTATTGGTGGCAGCACAGCTGGACAGCCTGCTTGGAATTAATTATGTGCGAGATGCAGTCTGCATTGGATTCATTGCAAATGAAGCATTGTCTATCGTGGAGAATGCAGGGTTGATGGGGATTCCATTGCCGGAGGAAATCAGAAAAGCAGTGGATGTCCTGCAAACATCGGCAGAAGGCAAGGTGAAAGGAAATAGCTAGTCTGAAAGAATTGCTGGATCTGGCAGAGCAGCAGGTGGGCTATCAGGAAAAAGCATCCGTTGGGATGTTGGATGATCCGCATGCCAATGCCGGGTACAATAATTATACAAAATACGCAAGAGATGTGAATGACTGGGGACTGGATGGATGTCAGGGTCAGCCGTGGTGTGCAACGTATCAGTTCTGGCTGGAAGCGAAGACTTTTGGAGTCGATATTGCACTGAAACATTTTTGTATGAGCAGAAAGAATTACCGTGCCTATAACTGCTTTGAAATTTATGATGTATTTGAACGGAATGGAAAGACATCTGGAAGTCCCGATACAGGAGCACTGGTAGTATTCTGACATTCACATATAGGACGTGTGACGACAGTGAAAAACGGATATGTTTACACAAATGAAGGAAATACTTCTGCACTGTATGGAGACAGCAATGGAGGCACTGTAAAAACAAAGAAATACCGTATTGGAGATTCATCAATCCAGGGATATTGCTTGGTCGATTATGAAAAAGACGAAGGGATTGTTAGTAAGCCAGGACAATCAGAAAGTCAGATCCAGACATATCCTCGGGTGAAAGAATATCAGAAATGGATGAACAGATGGTATGGGAGATTAATGGAAAAACACTGTGGCAGTATTCTGGAGCTGGACAGACAATACGGAAGCAACACAAGAAAAGCATCGATGATCGTGTGGAAAGATGTAGTAAATCGTCTGTATAGTGGTAAATTAAAGCTTGAAGGAGAGGAATTCGATAGGATATGTGTAAATACAGCACGAAGGACAGTGCTGTCACTGGGAAGTGCAGGAACACTTACCGCAATAGCAGAAGGAATTTTGGCGGCAGCAGGTTTTTATACCGGAGACATTGATGCACAATTTGGTGAGAAACTGGCAGAATCAACAAAAGAGTTTCAGAAAAAGTATAAACTTGAAGTGGACGGACAGATTGGAAATGAAACGTGGGCGGCATTATTTGATATTATGTACGATAGAACGGACTGAAAGTAAATTTCCTGATTTTTGTGAAAAGTGCCATATTTGCGAAGAATAATAAAAAAGACTTGAAAATAAGAACATACGTTCGTATGATTGCATTAAGGATTTTACATTGGAGGAGGCGCTTTTTATGAGTCGTGTATTTGACAGCAATCGAATAGAAATGGGAAACAGGATACGTACTTTACGAAAGGGAAGAGTGGGAAGCCAGGCCGAATTCGCAGAGCAGCTGGATGTATCAGTGATTACCGTATCACGTATAGAAAATGGTATGACGAAGATAGATGCGGAACTTCTGATCAGGATGTCGGAAGTTCTGCATGTTCCAGTAGATACTATTCTGGGGATAGAGCGGAAGGAATATCTGATGTGATGCGCTAAAAGAATTGTTTCAGGCATTAAATAATCCGGAAAGTCTCAAAAAATTATATGAAGAATATGGATTAGCTTGAGAAAAAATAGTGGAGGACGGAATGTTGTGTTACTTTTAGGAGCGCAATATTCCGTCTTTTGCTGTTTGGAGGACTATTGAGAGTCTGGAAAATGCTCGGAAAAGTAAAAATGTAAAAAAATATTTTGCATTTTATTGATGTTTCCTATTTTTTAGCATATAATATAAGTAAAGAAAAAGGAGGTCATCACATGAAGTTTGATGAATTATTTGAACAGAGAAGTCTGGTGGCTTCGAAGTTAAAAGATTGTATTAGAGACAGGGGCTATACAAAGGTATCTTTTGCAGCAAAGGCAGATATTTCACGACCAACGCTTGATAAGTTGTTGAACGGCAGCATAGATAATAAGAGTTCGTTTGATCGGCATTTACAGAAAATATTAAAACTGCTTAACATGACGGTAGAAGATTTGGTACTGTATCATTCGGCGCCGAGGAAGGTGCCTACGACGACAGTGTAT
>CAVBPN010000033.1:0-2310 GCA_963597235.1 bacterium | reverse complement strand
ATTCGGCTCCGATGAAGGTTGCTACGACGACAGTGTATTCGCAAAATGCACCAATGGATCATAAAATGAGTGAAGTAGCAAAGAAACAGTATGATTTACTCCTTGATGTTATTGATCTATGTGCAATTTACTATTAGGGGTGTGCATAGTCAGGCAGAGTGTAGTTTTATATTGACTGAGATGAAATGGAGACGTGGAGTATATGAGTGAATTAATTACTGCCCAAAATCTGGACCTTGTTATAAAAAAGAATTCTGAGATTAAGACAGAAGTGTTAACGCAGGCAATTAGACTTCAGACAAATCCATCAATAATGAAAGTAACATCAGTTCCACAGCTTGCGTTATTGATCTTACAGGGATTTGGAGTGATTCAAATGCCTATAGAAGATAAGTTTTGGAGTGGAGCAATATTTGTTAAGGATGGAAAGATTATTCCTGTTATAAATACAGCTCTTCCAAGAGCTAATCAGTATTTTACGGCATGGCATGAGATATATCATCTGATATTTTACAAAGTATCGTTTGATCATTTTATCGAAACTGATAATACATTAGAAGAGAGAAAAGCAGAGTGTTTTGCTGCATGTATGCTTTTGAATGGTGTTGACAGATATTTTACGGAACTTCCGGAAATGGATTTTATTTCAAAGATTTTTTATTGTATGTCGACATTTCAGACACCATATAAAGCTGTGTTAGTATCATTATATGAGTATGCCATTCAAAGCGAAAATGAGAAGCTTTGTGGCAGAATTAAAGAAGTATTTGATGTTCAGTTTGAGGATTTACCGAACAGATTCAGAAGGTTGGGATTGGATGATAGTTTAGTGACGCCTTCTTATGTTATCAATACGTCTTCTTTGCAAGAAAGAATAAAGGAGACAAGAGCTGCAAATCCAGATCTTAATTATCATACGGATAATGAAGAATATCTGAAGAATATTATGGCTGAAATTGCTATGCTAACGAGGAGAAGCGAATGATAGATATAGAAAGAATCATAAAAATAGATGATAAAAGACATATCGCTATTTTGGATACTTCATCAATCTCGTTTATGCAGGGATTGAATATGAAAGGGTTACAGCCGGAATTTGTACTTAAAGATTATGATTTGATTTTGATTCCTGAATGGGTATTAACTGAAATAAATGATGCTCCGGGAAGAGCTGATTATGTACAAAATTTGATAGAACAGGGATATCCGATATATTGTATTGAAGAAGAAAGATATTCAGATTTGTCAAATGGTGAAGAGGGTAACCTTTATCAGATAGTTCTTGCTTCAACACGACAGTTGGCAAGAATTAGAAGTTACTTACGCCGGTATATTGAAAAAATAGATCCACTTGACATGGATGCATATAAAGACTGGATTAAAAGGTTATATGATGAATGGCCGATTTCAGGAGAGATGTTAGCAACAGGTAGAATGAAGAAGAAAAATGCTGGCGAAATATCAATTACGATTTTAGCAGAGATTGTATCGTGGTATTATCCTGAAACAAAGGCACTGACGATATATTCCCAAGATGGTGATACATATGAATTTCAGAGAAAAGCGGAGACAGATTTAAGACATATATTTGCAACGCGAACGCCGGTACCGGTTTCATATAAAAGCAATGATGCTATATTATGTCAATTGGTAAGGGCAGGAGAAATTAGTATAAAGAATCTTAGTGATTATAGAAAAGATGTACGCAATATCACTTACAGTAGAGAACAGGATGATCATTCAATCATATTAGTCACAGAATTAGTAGATAACGAATTGTTTGCTCAACTTGTTTCTGATAAGACAGTTCATATTATTTTTTAAACAGGCACTAATAAAGGACGTAAAATCGTCATGGACACACTTTGTTTATTAATTATTCATTGTTTTCCCTGCTGGAAAGTGGTAAAATAGTAGGGATTTCTTAAATAGGACAAATACGATGACTTCGTATATAAGTGATCAATAAATATAGAAACAGGAGCAGGCTATGAATTTATTCCAAAAAGTATTCGGGACAAGAAGTGAGCATGAGGTTAAGCGTATTATGCCGCTGGTAGAGAAAACAGAATCTCTTCGCCCGGAAATGCAGAAATTAACAGATGAGCAGCTGAGAGACAAGACCAGAGAATATAAGAAACGTCTGGAAGAGGGCGCCACACTGGATGATCTTCTGCCGGAGGCTTTTGCCACTGTACGTGAGGCTGCCAAGCGTGTACTTGGTATGGAGCATTACAGGGTACAGCTGATCGGTGGTATTATCCTTCATCAGGGACGTATCGCTGAGATGAAGACAGGTGAAGGTAAGAC
>CAVBPN010000032.1:4024-6587 GCA_963597235.1 bacterium | reverse complement strand
GTGCGGATCAGCTGTTCATAAAATTTGCCCCAGTGCCATAATGGCATTGCAAGATTTCGTGGACCATCTTTTTCAATATGATACAGTCCAAAATAACGTGACGCATCTTCCGGGATCACCATATCCCGTCCAGACACAACCGTTACACCTTTTTGGATCACATTGTCCATTGCAATACCAAGATCAACATCTTTTAATGTGGACCATTCCAGATATACCTGTGCACGTGGATTGACCATCTTTGCCCCCAATGCAAATGCATTGATATTTGCAATGGTTCCAAAAATCGGATAATCTGCAATATAAGCAAGCTGACCGTTTTCTGCCATGGCTCCGGCAATCGCACCCATAAGGAATTTTGCCTCATACATTCTCGCATAATAGGTACGGATATATCTGTGTGATGTATTCAGAGAACAATTTAAAATCTTTACATCCGGATGGGCAATGGCAGCCTGTACACTGGCCTGCACAAATTCCGGCGTAGTTGTAAAGATAATATTACATCCCTTCTGAATCGCATCGGCAATTGCTTTTTCAGCAAGATCTCGTGTAAGATTCTCATAACATTCCGTAGTAACTTCTTCAGGAAATGTCTGTTCCAGATGCAGACGGCCCAGTTCATGCGCATAAGTCCAGGCAGAAGTAGATGGTGTTTTTGCATACAGGAACGCAACTTTTAATTTTGGTGTGCTTACCGGAAGCAGTCGATTCAGAAGAGATTTCTTCTCACTGGTCGGATCCATCTTCAGATCGATCTCCTGATCGTGTTCCAGAAGTTTAAATTCTTCCCAGCTTTTTCCGACCAGTTCTTTCAGTTCATTGACTGTCTTCTGGCAGATATCCTCGTAATCATAGATTGTAAGAAAAGCAAGAAAAGCATCTCCCGTTGTAATGGAAAGTTTCTTTCCACCCAATGCTTCATATTCCGCTGTAAAACGGGAATATATGGAACTGAAATTCAATTTGTCATCATCTGTCCAGATTTCTTTTGGCTTCTTTCCTACCGCAGTCTGCAATTTTGCAAAACTGCCCGTTCTTGAAAAATAGATGTAATTGATCTGGCTCAATGCGTAAAAATCTACGAATTCATAGTAAATTCTGTTGTCTTTCTGATCCGTACGCTGAGGCAGAATTCTGGTCACATAACCCGGTACTGAAACGGCATCAAAGTATTTCAGAACACTGACACGTTTATTTCCCTCTTCTACATAGAATTTATTCATGTATTCATAGGCTTTGATCGGATCACGGATTCCCTCTTCAATATGGCTCTGGCTTAAAGATGCCCACTTATATGCAAATTCTGTATTTTCTCTGAGAATTGGCATAAAGTTTCCTGCAAAAGCATTACTTCTTCCACCGCTTTTCGTTCCGACGATCTGATCGATCGGTATCTGCACAAGGCCAAGAGGAACTTCTGAATAAGTTCCCTTTGGTGGCAGGATTTCATCCAGCACCTGCAGCGTAGGGAGCTGTCCCGTCATCATTCTTGCCTGATAATCTCTTTTTCCGGCTTTATAAGCTTTTATATAATCTTCCAGTGTAAATGGTGCCATAATCAATTCCTCACTTTCTGTCTGAAGCAAGAATCAGATATTTCAGAGTTTCAGAATTACAGATTTGCACGGATGATCTTTGGTCTGCATCCGGCTTCTTCCAGTGCTTTTACGATCTTGTTTTTGTGATCGGTTCCATACGCTTCCAGTGTGACTTTAAGTTCAACAGCAGCATAACGGTTTGTGCTTACGAACTGGTTATGATCCAGTTTGATAACATTCCCCTGATTCTCGGCAATAATAGATGCTACACGAACAAGTTCACCCGGTTTATCCGGAATTAGAACAGACACTGTGAAGATACGGTCTCTCTGGATCAGTCCGTGCTGTACCACAGATGACATAGTGATCACATCCATGTTACCGCCACTTAAGATAGATACAACTTTTTTACCGGTGAAATTCAGATGACGAAGAGCTGCTACTGTCAGAAGTCCGGAGTTCTCTACGATCATCTTATGGTTTTCTACCATATCAAGGAATGCAACGATCAGTTCATCGTCATCAATAGTGATCACATCATCAAGATTTTCCTGAAGATACGGGAAAATATGCTCACCAGGAGTCTGTACGGCAGTACCATCTGCAATCGTATTTACATGCGGCAGAGTAACAACCTCTCCTTTTTCAAGAGATGTTTTCATACATGCTGCACCGGACGGTTCTACACCAATGACTTTGATATGCGGATTCAGAAGCTTGGCAAGTGTGGATACACCTGTTGCAAGTCCGCCGCCTCCGATTGGAACCAGAATATAATCTACAAGCGGAAGTTCCTGCACGATTTCCATTGCGATCGTACCCTGTCCTGTTGCAACCGCCGGATCATCGAATGGATGAATGAAAGTATAACCTTCTTTTTCAGCGAGCTCCAGTGCATATGCACATGCTTCATCGTAGACGTCCCCTTTCAGGATGACTTCAGCTCCATAACTCTTGGTACGCTCTACTTTAATAAGAGGTGTTGTTGTTGGCATTACAATTACTGCTTTTGCACCGAATTT
>CAVBPN010000032.1:3460-4014 GCA_963597235.1 bacterium | reverse complement strand
CGAATGTATAGTTTTCCTTTTCTTTCAGTTCCAGTGCTTTGGCATATGCATCATCATATACGCCTTCTACCATGCAGACCTGTGCACCATAGCTCTTGGTTGCTTCGACCTTGGAGATCGGCGCACCGTCCGGCAGGCAGATCACAGCATTGATGTGATTCTTTGCAGCTGCCAGTGCAACACCCTGCGCATGGTTTCCTGCTGATGCGGCAATCAGGCCTTTTGCACGCTCTTCTTCTGTAAGGGTGCTGATCTTATAATAAGCGCCACGTACTTTATATGCACCTGTACGCTGCATGTTTTCTGGTTTCAGATATACCTTATTTCCTGTAAGATCAGAAAAATAACTGCTCTTGATCAGTTTTGTTTCCTGTGTTACCTGTTTTACAATTTCTGCTGCCTGTTCAAAGCTTTCTAATGTGAGCATTTTGTATTCCTCCTGTTTATTCTTCTGTATGCAAGTCTTTTTCGTCGATGTCAAACAGTGCGTTTACAAAGGCATCGGCATCAAATTTCTGCAGATCGTCGATAGTTTCTCCCACACCGATATATTT
>CAVBPN010000032.1:0-3450 GCA_963597235.1 bacterium | reverse complement strand
ACTGGATTGCAACAGCGATTCCGCCTTTTGCGGTTCCGTCCAGTTTTGTAAGGATGATTCCGTTTACATTTGCAACTTCAGCAAACTGTTTTGCCTGTGCAAGTGCATTCTGTCCGGTCGTACCATCCAGAACGACCAGTGTTTCAAGATAAGCTTCCGGGTATTCTCTTTCAAGAATACAGTAAATTTTGCGAAGCTCTTCCATAAGATTCTTTTTGTTATGAAGTCGTCCGGCTGTATCACAGATCATTACATCGGCATTTCTTGCCTTGGCAGCTGCAACTGCATCATATACGATGGAAGCCGGGTCAGCACCTGCCTGACCGCCGATCAGATCAACACCTGCACGGTTTGCCCACTCTGTGAGCTGTTCACCTGCTGCTGCACGGAAGGTATCCGCTGCTGCAAGAATGACTTTCTTACCCTGATCTTTTAATTTTCCGGCAAGTTTACCGACAGAAGTTGTTTTTCCTACACCATTTACTCCAATCACAAGAATAACAGATTTACGGTTTTCAAACTCATATTCTGTACTGTCTACACGCATCTGTTCTTTGATGCTGTTGATCAGGAGCTGTTTGCATTCCATAGGATTTTTGATATGTTTTTCTGTAACCTGTTCTTTCAGATGTTCGATGATCGCGGATGTTGCATTAATACCTATGTCACCCATGATCAGGATTTCTTCCAGTTCTTCATAAAAATCTTCATCAATACTGGAGTAGCCACTGAAAATAGAATCAAATCCGGCTACGATATTATCTCTTGTCTTAGTCAAACCACTGACTAATCGTTTAAAAAAGCCTTTCTTTTCTTCTGACATACTCTGTCCTCCTCGTTATTTGCTTAACTGGTTCTCTACCAGATCGACAGATACAAGAGTGGAAACACCCTTTTCCTGCATGGTGATACCATATAAACGGTCTGCGGCATTCATTGTGCCACGTCTATGCGTTATTATAATAAACTGTGTATTTTTCGTCAACTTCTGTAAATAAGATGCAAAACGTCCGACGTTTGAATCATCAAGCGCTGCCTCGATCTCATCCAAAAGGCAGAATGGTGACGGCTTCAGGTTCTGGATCGCAAAAAGCAGTGCAATTGCTGTCAGAGCCTTCTCTCCACCGGAGAGCTGCATCATATTCTGCAATTTCTTTCCTGGCGGCTGTGAAATGATACGGATTCCTGCTTCAAGGATATCTTCCTCTTCAGCAAGTTCAAGAGTACCTTTTCCGCCTCCAAACAATTCCTTAAATGCTTTGTCAAATTCTCTCTGGATATCCCGGAACTTCTCAGTGAACTGTTTACGCATTCCCTCGTCCAGTTCCTGAATGATTCCCTCCAGAGTTTCTTCTGCCTTAACAATGTCTTCATACTGACCGGACAGGAATGTATGACGTTCCAGAAGATTTTTATAATCTTCAATCGCATTTACATTGACAGAACCAAGTTTACGAATCTCGTCTTTTATACGAAGAACATCTTTTTTGATCGCCTGTCGGTCATTGAGCTCTTCTTTTCGGTACTGAAGCGCATTATTCGGTGTGATCTCATATTCTTCCCACATATAGGAAATCTGAGATTCCCGCTGCTCCTCAATCTTTTCTGCCTGACTGCGCAGACGGAAACATTCTTTATCAAGAAGAGAGGTCTTTTCAGAGAGATGATCTCTCTTTTCAAAGAATGACTTATGGCTGGTACTTCGCTCTTCCTTCTCTTCCTGCCACTGGATCCGCTGGCTGTTAAACTGTTCTTCTTTTGAAAGACATTCCTGAGCCGCGTTTCTCAGCTCCTGAATACCTTCTTCTTTTTTATGTATTTCCTCACTGCTTCGTGCAAGATTTTCAGTAATTTCCTGCGATTCCTTCTGCGAAGCATCTATTTCAGCATGCAGACGGCTCAGATTTTCCTGGAGGAACTGATTCTGCTGTTCCAGAGCAGATTCTTCCAGACGGATCTGTTCCAGTTCATGCGTCTTTTCTGTTTCTTCGGCCTTCCATTCTTCGAGTTCTTTCTGTTTTGTCTCGATGAAGGTTTCCAGTTCTTTTTCATCTTTCTGAGATTCTTCGAGTTCCTGGGCAATACTGCTGTGATCCTGCCGAATCTCTCCTGCCTGGTGCCGAAGTTCTTCCTGCTCCCTCTCAATCTGACGGTAACTGTGCTGAATTTCCTCTTCTTTTTCCTTAAGCTGGGAAAGGTTCATTTTTGCAGTGTTCTGTTCTACATACTGCTGACGGAGTTTCTGCTGGAAATCCGCAATGGTATCACGGAGAACATTTCGTTTACTGCGGTTTTCTCCAATTGATTTCTGCGTCTCTTCAAGTTCTTTTTTCAGAATTCCGACGCTTCGTTCCAGTTCTTCGATCTCACGGCGTCGTCCAAGAAGATTACTGTTATTCTTGAAAGCACCACCTGTCATGGAACCACCCGGGCTTAAAGATTCACCTTCGATCGTAACCATACGCAGGCTGTGACGGTATTTTTTTCCGATTGCAATCGCATGGTCGATATTGTCAACAACGAGAACACGGCCAAGAAGATACATGACCAGTTCACTGTATTCTTTATCCGCTTTCACAAGCGTATTTGCAGTTCCTACAACTCCAGGCTCGTTTAAGACATCCCTCTGATTCAGGCCACCTCTTCCGCTGATATTTGACAAAGGAAGAAAGGTAGCACGACCAAAACGGTTCTTCTTCAGGAAACCGATCATACGCTTTGCTGTCTGCTCATTATCCGTAACGATATTCTGGATACTTCCGCCAAGAGCTGTTTCAATGGCAACTTCATAATCTTTCTGTACATGGATGATGTCTGCCACAACACCCTTAATGCCAGGCTCCCGACTCTTCTGCTCCATAACACGGCGGATACTGTTCCCATAACCATCATAACGTTCCGTGATATTTTTTAAGGATTCCAGACGGGACGCTTCACGATGGTAAGCAGTTTGTCCAATCTCCATCTGGGAATTCTGCTTTTTCAATTCTTCCTGCAGTTTCTGGACTTCTCCATCCAGACGTACACATTCTTCATTTGTTGAATTGATCACAGAAGTTACTGCATCATACTGTTTCTGCGCATTCGTGCGGTCTTTTTCAAGTACTTCTTCTTCACTTTTCAGCCGAAGGATCCTCTGACTGATCTCTGCCTTACGGATATTCAACTGTTCCAGCATTGCATCAAAACGCTGCACTTTTCCCTTTGTTGTAGCACGGCTGTTCAAAATCTCGATGATCTCATTCTTGCCGTCCTCTACAGCCTGTGTGCATTCTTCTACATTGGAAACAATATTTTCCAGAGCTTCTGTTTCTTTTGCAAGTCTGTTTTTAATTTCTTTCAGTCTGCTCTGTAATTCCAGTTTATCTTCAGTCAGTTTCTCTTTTTCCTGATTCCGGCGATCCAGATCTTCTTTTAAAGCAGACAGACGGTTTTTATAGTGTTCGCTGC
>CAVBPN010000031.1:27982-44216 GCA_963597235.1 bacterium | reverse complement strand
TTTTCATCCTTTGTAAGCCAGTTTTTAATAACAGACCGGTCTACCGTTTCCTTACGATCACTGAAATCGTAGGTAATCACCACATCCGTCAGTTCATTCAGCTGCTGGCAGTCCTTTGTCAGATCATCTGCATACTCGGTCGGATTGATATAGCATCCGTCATCTTCCAGATTAGCTACAGTCCTGCCCGTAGTAACGGCATCCTTAATGTCTTCCATCAGTTTATCACGGTCTATTTTTGTTCCTTCAATCTCCGGAACAACTTCAAAGCCGTCATCAATCTCTTTTATATAGGCATCCACAGGTTCCACATTATCCTGCATACACTTCAGGCTGTCAATTTTCTGTTCAAACAGATTTTCATCATAAGAAACAGAAGAAGACAGTTCATAAGCCTGCTTCTGACTGAATGCAAGGAACCAGATAAAACGATTCTGATCATGAAGAAGTTTCTTTACGCTTCCGTCTGACGTATATTTCAGTTGAATCTCTTCTGCAGTAATACCCTCCTGACCATTTCCTCTGGTCTGTACTGCGAGCGCATACACGCCAGTTTTCTGCTCAAGCAGATTCTCTGTTTCTTTCTCTGTCATATAAGAACAGTTAAATCCATTTACCTGAGAGCCCGGAAGAAAATGTTCAGTAAAATAATAAACTCCAAAAAAGTAGGCGCCTGCGGTAAGCAGGAGCAGTACAATAATGAAACCGATCAGTAGTTTTCTTCCTTTGTCCATACTCTTGTTATTTTCCGCCATGGCGCCTCCTTAACATTCGCGACTATGAAATTTTATTTATTCTGCCAGTAATTTCTCTACGCTGGCAAGTTTAACACAAACGACAAATACCTGTGCAGCTTTCTCAAGCTCATCAAGTGGCGGGAAGGACGGAGCGATACGGATATTGCTGTCTTTCGGGTCCTTTCCGTATGGATAGGTAGCTCCGGCTCCAGTCATAACAACGCCGGCTTCTTTTGCCATTGCTACGATCTTCTTTGCACATCCATCCAGAGATTCGAAGGAAATGAAATATCCTCCCTTTGGTGTTGTCCATTCGCCGATTCCAAGTCCGCCAAGTTCTTTTTCAAGGGTAGCTTCTACCATTTCGAATTTCGGACGAAGGATTGCTGCATGTTTACTCATATGTGCATGCACACCGTCAAGATCCTTAAAGAATTTTACATGACGAAGCTGATTCAGTTTATCATGGCCAATCGTCTGTACAGTAATGTATTTACGGATATCATCCAGGTTTGCCTTAGATGCTGCCAGAGCTGCGATACCGGAACCCGGGAAACTGATCTTGGATGTGGATGTAAATTTGTAAACCATATCCGGGTTTCCGGCTTTGGCACATTCATCCAGAATTTCAAGAAGGAAATCCTGCTCTTTCTCATCATCATAAAGGTGATGTACACTGTAAGCATTGTCCCAGTAAATACGGAAATCCGGTGCTGCCGGTTTCAGATTTGCAAAACGCTTCACAGTCTCTTCGGAATAAGTGTATCCCTGCGGGTTAGAATATTTCGGTACACACCAGATACCTTTAATAGCCTGATCTTCACTTACAAGTTTTTCTACCATGTCCATATCCGGTCCTTCCGGTGACATTGGAACATTAATCATTTCGATTCCGAAAAATTCTGTAATCTTAAAGTGACGGTCATATCCCGGAACAGGACAGAGGAATTTTACTTTATCCAGTTTGCACCATGGAGTATTTCCCATGACACCGTGAGTCATAGAACGTGATACAGTATCAAACATAACATTCAGGCTGGAGTTTCCGTAAATAATGATGTGCTCCGGATCTACTTCAGAAATTTCTCCGAGAAGACGTTTGGCTTCCGGAATACCATCCATTACACCGTAGTTACGACAGTCAACACCTGTCTCACATCTCAGATCTGTGCTGCTTGACAGAACATCCATCATGTCCATGGAAATATTCAGCTGATCAACTGACGGCTTACCACGTGACATATCCAGGGCAAGTCCCTGTGCCTTGATTTCTGCGTACTGCTGATCCAGCTCTTTCTTAAGAGCCTGAAGCTGTTCTTTGCTCATCTCACTGTATTTCTGCATAATCGTCCTCCTCGTGCCGCTCCCAGAATCCTGTCCCGGCAAAATTCATTCATCTTAAAATAATTTATCATTATTTTGTGTTAAATTATTATCCCGTATATTTTAGTATGGTAAAGTACTGATTGTCAAGTCCCCGCGACATAAAAAACTTGCACTATTCCGAGCTTTCACCTATACTAAATAGACAGAAATACATCAATAAAAGCTACGCAAAGAAAGGTTATCATATATGTGGATTGCAAATGACTGGAAAGAATACGAAGTAATTGACACTTCCTGTGGCGAAAAACTCGAGCGCTGGGGAAAATATACACTGGTACGACCGGACCCGCAGGTAATCTGGGACACTCCGAAGATCAGCCGTGGATGGAAAAACATGAATGCTCACTATCACAGAAGCAAAAAGGGCGGCGGTGAATGGGAATTCTTTGATCTCCCACAGCAGTGGGATCTTCATTACAAAGATCTTACTTTCCATCTGAAACCATTCAGTTTCAAACATACCGGACTTTTCCCGGAGCAGGCTGTCAACTGGGACTGGTTCGGAGATAAGATCCGTAATGCCGGCCGTCCAATTAAAGTTCTGAATCTTTTCGCCTATACAGGCGGTGCAACTCTGGCTGCTGCCGCTGCCGGTGCACATGTTACTCATGTTGATGCATCTAAAGGCATGGTCAACTGGGCAAAAGAAAATGCAGCGGCTTCCGGACTTTCTGAAGCACCGATCCGCTGGCTGGTAGATGACTGTGTGAAATTCGTAGAGCGTGAGATCCGCCGTGGAAATCACTATGATGCGATCATCATGGACCCACCGTCTTACGGACGTGGACCGAAAGGTGAAATCTGGAAGATCGAAGAAGCAATTCATCCACTCATTAAACTGTGTGTGAAGCTCTTAAGCCCGAACCCGCTGTTTTTCCTGATCAACTCCTATACAACAGGACTGGCTCCGGCTGTATTGACTTATATGCTCGCAACAGAGCTGAAAGAATTTGACGGACATGTAGATTCCCAGGAAATCGGACTTCCTGTGACTTCCAACGGACTGGTACTTCCGTGTGGAGCTTCCGGACGCTGGGAAGCAAAATAAAGTATTCAAATTCTTCTGAAAATTTGATAATTTTTATCAATATTTTCTTGAATCTCCTGATACACAGAGATATAATACTCTTATCAAAAAACGTTTCAGGAGAGGTGACAATCATGACGGAAGAAAGATCAAAAGATGCTCTTCCCTACACCTGTACTCCGGCCTATGACCGCAGCCACTGTGGGAATTGTGTCTGCGCCACCTGTTATGAACAGGAATTCTGCGACCGCTGCAGTTCCTGCCAGGAACTTTCCCATAAGAAAGAATCCTGCAACAGCTATGAAGGCGCATATTGTTACTAAAAAAGATGCTGGCACGCTTTGCATGTCAGCATCTTTTTTATATTTCTCAAACTACCTTTCGCTCTTTCGGAAATGTCATTGTAATCTCGGTTCCTTTGCCGACTTCACTGACCATCTTCAATGTGCCGCCAAGGAAATTCACACCATGTTTTACAATGGACAGTCCCAGACCGGTTCCGCCAATTGCTTTGGAATGACTTTTATCTACACGGTAAAATCTTTCAAAGACACGATTCTGGTCTTCGCCAGGAATACCGATTCCGTTATCTTTGACACGAATCTCGACTTTTTCACCCAGATCCCGCAGATGAATGCTTACCGTACCATCTTCTTTGTTATATTTGATTCCATTATCGCAGAGATTATAGACTACTTCATCAAGTATCGGACGTACCGTCATAAGCATCGTCTTATCTCCATCAATATAGAGATGTACGTTCTTTTTCTCCGCTACTTCTTTCAGACGTCCACAAACGTCCTTAACAACCGCATAGGCATCCAGTTTTTCCCACTCATATGGATTTTCGCCCTCATCCAGCTGAGAAACCTTGATCGTATCTTCCACCAGTGTGATCAGTCGCTGGGCCTCATTATAGATTCTGCCTGCAAATTTCTTAATATCCTCTTCTTTGACAAAACCACCCTGTATGATCTCTGCAAATCCGGAAATGGAAGTCAGTGGCGTTTTCAATTCATGGGAAACATTTGCAGAAAATTCTCTGCGAAGCTGCTCACGCTCCACCTTCTCAGTCTCATTCATCAGAAGAATAACCGCACCTACAACCCTATGTTCCCTTGTCACTGGATTCGCGATCATCTGGATTGCCTCACTTCCCAGATGAAGAAGAACGCTTCCATGCTGGCCCTTCAGAACCTGTTCGATCAACATACGGAAATTTTCATCACGATTCAGTGAGTATACACTTTCGCCAGTCTGTGGTTTATTTATCTGGAACATTTTCCAGGCACTGGAATTACCAGAAAGAACCATCGTATAACTGTCTATCACAATCAGACCTTCCTGCATGTTTTCCGTAATAATGCCAAACTCTTCCTGATTACGTCTGGCTGCCTCCAGCTGGCTCTTGATCTGACGATTCTGTTTATAGATTTTACTCAAGAGCGGTCCGACTTCCTCATAAATCTGATTCTCCTCCGGATGCTCCAGATCGACATTGTTGATCGGTTCTACAATCTTATTTGCCATATGCACAGACATAATTGCCGCCAGAATCAACATCACAACAGCAATACCAATGAGCGGTGGCACCATCTCCATAAGAAGTACCCAGACTGAAAACTGTGTACTTGATACCCTCAGTACGGTATTATCAGAGAGTCTTAATGCATAGTACAGCGTTTTCTCAGACAATGTCTTTGAGGTTCTCTCGGCATATCCGCTGCCTGTCTTCAGGGCTTCCTGGATTTCCTCGCGGTCGCTGTGATTTTCCATAGAATCAGCATCTGCCTGATTGTCATAGAGTACCGTTCCATCTTCTGCAATATACGTAATACGGTCATCTTTCTCTTTGATCTTACTCAGATAATCCACGCCGTTCTGTTCTACTCCATATGCCAGATATGTCGCTTCTTTTTTCAGTTCTGTATTGATCTGTTTTCCGAAATGCTGATAAAGGATTGCCATAACACATGCAATCCCAAATATCAGCACAGCCGCTGCCACCAGTATGTTTGATTTAAAGATCTTCCTCGTCACGTCAATGACCTCCCAGCTGATGTTCATTATTTCTGTGAACACCTGTGATCGCATATTCAACCCACTCTGCAATGTTCACTGCGTGATCTCCGATTCTTTCCATATATTTTGCAGTCATCAGGAGGTCCAGACCCGCTTTTGCATCCAGATTCTGATACATCAGTTCTGCCAGTTCCTGCTTGATCTGATTAAATGCATTATCTACCTGATCATCATCGTCAATGACTTTACGGCAAAGATCCAGATCTCTTTTTACAAAAGCATCTACACTTTCAGTAACCATTCTCACTGTCATCTCCGCCATACTTCCGATCAGTTCCGGAATCTGTACATGATTTTCTTCAATGAACTTGGAGAGATCTGCAATATCTGATGCCTGGTCTCCAATTCTTTCCATATCTGAAATCATTTTCAAAGCTGCTGAGACTTCTCTTAAATCTCTTGCAACCGGCTGCTGGTGAAGCAGGATTCGCATACAGAGATTTTCAATCTCTCTTTCTTTTGTATCGATTTCTTTATCTGTATCAAAGATCTCCTTGATGCAATCCTCACCTCGAATGGCTCTGTTTGAAAGAGAAATTGCCTTCTCACAGAGACTTCCCATGGTGATGATCTGCACATGAAGTTCTTCAAGCTGCCGTTCGAAATGCGTTGCCATGATCAACCAAACCTCCCTGTAATATAGTCCTCTGTTCTCTTGTCCTTCGGCATGGAAAACAGGATATCTGTATCGCTGAATTCTACCACTTCTCCCAGAAGGAAAAAAGCTGTTTTGTCAGAAATTCGGGTCGCCTGCTGCATGTTATGCGTAACGATCACGATCGTATATTTTCCTTTTAATTCCATTGCAAGTTCTTCGATCTTGGATGTTGAGATCGGGTCAAGTGCGGATGTAGGCTCATCCATCAGAAGGACTTCCGGCTGTACTGCCAGTGCTCTTGCAATGCAGAGTCGCTGCTGCTGTCCACCGGACATTCCGAGTGCACTTTTCTTTAAACGGTCCTTTACTTCATCCCAGATTGCCGCATCACGAAGAGATTTTTCTACTATCTCATCGAGTTTTGCTTTGGAACGGATACCATGTGTTCTCGGTCCGTAAGCTACATTATCATAGATGCTCATCGGGAACGGATTCGGCTTCTGGAATACCATTCCGACTCTTTTACGAAGAACATTTACGTCCATATCTCCGTAAATATCTTCTCCGTCAAGCTCTACTTTACCGGTGATCTTACAGCCTTCCACAAGGTCGTTCATACGGTTCAGAGACTTCAGAAGTGTTGATTTACCACATCCACTTGGTCCGATAAAAGCGGTAATTTCTTTTTCCGGGATATGCATATTAATGTCATGCAGTGCATGAAAATTCCCGTAATAAAGATTCATATCTTCGATTGAAAGTTTAATATTATCACTCATGTTCTGTTATCCTTTCGCGATACGTTTTGCCACCATACCGGACAAACCGTTAATGATTAATACAAACAGCAGGATTACAACTGCTGTTGCAGATGCCTGATTCATATGAAGTCCTTCACTGGAAAGCACATACATATGAAGTGCCAGAGTACGACCGGATCCCATCAGATTCGGCACCTGTGCAACGGTTCCTGATGTATAAAGAAGCGCTGCTGTCTCACCGATAATACGTCCGATTGCAAGAATGATTCCTGCAAGAATTCCCGGTACTGCTGACGGAAGTACAATCGTAAAAATCGTACGAAGCTTACCAGCCCCAAGTCCGAAACTTGCTTCTCTGTAAGAGTCCGGAACAGCTTTTAATGCTTCCTCTGAAGTTCTCATGATCAGCGGAAGTACCATGATGACCAGGGTACATGCACCTGCCAGAAGGGACATTCCCCAATGAAGTGCTGTTACGAAAAACAACATACCAAACAGACCATATACAATAGATGGAATACCGGAAAGTGTTTCTGCTGTGATACGAATGATCTGTACCAGTTTGTTTCCTTTTTTTGCATATTCTACAAGGTAGATCGCTGCAAAGATTCCAAGAGGTGCTGCAATCACCAGTGACAATGCGGTCATAATAAATGTATTGATCAGGGACGGCATCAGGGATACATTTTCTGATGTATATTCCAGACTGAACAGGCTCGGTGTCAGATACGGAATACCTTTTACAAGGATATATGCTACCAGGAAGATCAGCACTGCAAATGTGACAATTGCTGCACCAACTGTAAGGAGTGCAAGAACTCCTGATCCCGGATGACGCAGGTAAGAACGGATACGATCTGCTGCTGATGTTTCATTTCTTTTTTTCATTTTTTCCACCATCGGTTCTGCTACTGCTGCATTAGTTTGCATTCTCGGACCTCCTGTTCAATAAGGAAAGACTGAGGTTTATGATCAGGATAAATACAAAAAGTACAACTCCTGTAGCGATCAGGGCTTCTCTGTGAAGACCTGTCGCATAACCCATTTCTGTTACGATATTTGCTGTCATGGTACGAAGACCTTTGAGCAGTCCTGCAGGCATTCTTGCCTGGTTTCCGGCTACCATGATCACTGCCATTGTCTCTCCGATCGCACGTCCGATTCCAAGGACAACAGCTGCCAGGATACCGGATTTTGCTGCCGGAAGCATAACTACAAAGACGCTTCTTTCTTTTGTCGCTCCCAGTGCAAGAGAACCTTCATAATAGCTCTCCGGAACACTTCGAAGTGCAGATTCTGTAGGTCCGATGATCGTCGGAAGAATCATGATTCCCAGAAGAAGGGAAGCTGCCAGCCAGCTGGTTCCGGTTCCGCCAAAAGTGTTTCTGATCAGCGGTACCATCAGTACCAGTCCGAAGAAACCATATACGATAGACGGAACACCTGCCATCAGCTCAATTCCGGATTTTAACGGACGGTAGATTTTCTGTGGACAGTAGCGCGCCATAAATACAGAAGTAAGTAATGCGATCGGTACGCCCACCAGAATGGCTCCGCCTGTTACGTAAATGCTGGCAATGATCATCGGGAAAATTCCAAATTTGTCATTGGATGGTTTCCAAACCGTTCCAAGAAGGAATTTCAGCGGTCCGATCTTGGCAATCGCCGGAATTCCATTTGCAAACAGGAACAAACATATCAGAAATACTGCCAGGACTGAAGCACAGGCAGCCACCATAAAAACAATTTTCATGGCCTGTTCTTTAAATCTATTCATACAGGACTCTTCCTCTCTCCTACTAATCAAACATACGTGAAGCCCGGTGTGCTAACCCCGGGCTCACTGTTTTGTCTATGTCTATCTGTCTTATTTAGCCAGGTCTTCCCAGTCTGTTGTCTCACCTGTGAAGATTGCTTTTACCTGATCACTGGTCAGCTCATCAATATCATTATCATTATTTACAACTACTGCGATACCATCTCTTGCAATCTCAGTTGCTGTCAGGTTTTCGCTTGTTTCTTCGTCTTTCAGTTCACGGGATGCCATACCGATATCACAGATACCTTCTGCTGCAGATGTGATACCTGTTGTGGAATCGCTCTGCTGTACTTCTACAGTGATCTTACCGCCGTTTGCTTTTTCATATGCTTCTTTCAGTTTTTCCATAACCGGTGTTACAGAAGAAGAACCAGCTACAACAACCTTACCTTCTGCATCGCTCTGCTCGTAAGCTGCTGCATCATCTGCTACTTTGATGTATCCGTTGTCTTCTACGATCTGCTGACCGTCTGCACTCATAATGTAGTTTTCAAAATCCTGTGCTGCATCGCTGAGTTTGTCTGTTGTTATGATGTTGAACGGACGGGATACTTTGTATGTATCGTTTGCTACGTTTTCTGCGGATGCTTCTGCACCGTCGATCTTAACTGCTTTTACAGTGTCATTAAGGGAACCAAGGGAAATGTATCCGATTGCATTCTCATCACCTGCAACTGTTGTCATCATAACAGATGTGCTGTTTGTGATGCTTGCGTCTTCTGTTGTCATATCAACTTTCTCATCGCCCTGTTTTTCTTCGATTCCAAACAGTTCAATGAAAGCTCCTCTCGTTCCTGATCCGTCTTCACGGGAAATTACATCAATAGCTCCGCTTGCTGCACTTGCAGTTGCTGCGAATGCGGTTGTTCCGATCAGTGCTGCTGTAACGATTGCTAAAACTTTTTTCTTCATAATGATAAGTCTCCTCTTTATTTGCTTTATTTAATTTTCGTTTTATTTACCTGTCGTATTTCTCATCGACAAGTGCCATTATATGAGGGAAAAGTAAAATTCAAAATCACAGATGTGTAAAATCTTTGTAAAAAGGATTGCCCGGGCAAAAAAAAGACTGTCGCTCATTTTATTATGAGTTTCAGTCTCTTTCATCTTATGCCATATTGTTTGACATCTTGTATTTATACAGCATTTCCGCGTGGTTCTGTTCCTCTACCTGAATATCCGCAAGCAGCTTGCGCACACCACTGTCACCGAAAGCAAATACTTCTGAGTTGTATTCCCCTGACACCAGCTTCTCTGTTGCAATGCAATCGGTTGCCAGAAATGCATCCTGCTGTTTGTCCTCCGGGGAACTCATTGCTGTATAGGTTGCTTTGGGCTGATAGTCTCTGCCATCGCTGTCGTTACAGTCACACTGTGGAACTTCGCCTTTCAGTACACGGTCGAGAGAGTCATAATGTTCTCTTTCTTTCTGCTGCAGTGTCTGAAAAAGATTTTTCAGTTCTGGATCCTTCGCCTGCTGTGCATATCTTCCGTATTTCTCAATACAGCTTTTTTCCTGTGTCTGCAAGTCTTCAATCGTTGTGCGTTCTTTTTCCTTTAATATCATCGTACCCGCTTCCTCTCTTTCATTTTGCAATACGATGATAGTATCTGTCATACAGGAAATTTTATGCGTTTTTTCCTAAAATAATTGCGATCAGTTGTTTATCCAGCATAATGGTGCAGTTCCATGGATTGAGGATTATGCCCTCGATTCCCTCAGTCTGAAGCGCCAGTTCAAATAATTTACGGATATCTGTCAGAAAAGTCGACTTGACACTTCCGCCGCCTTTCAGTTCTTCCTCAAAACTGGTAAATGCCGCCCACCAGTTCTTGCCGTCTTCCGTTCTGATTGTTTCCAGGTGAATCTGACCATCTCCCTTGGGTGGTTCTACAGCGATGATAACCTGTCCGCCTTCTTTCATACGTCTGCGGATGACGGTCAGCGTATGTGCCAGCATATCCTGTGACGCTTCCTGCTGCAGATCTGCGATTGCTTTTTCTATTTTTTCATTGCCCGGCAGACCTTCATCTGTTTTATGATCTTTCATAATATATACCTCTCGTTTTTCAGGATTTTGCGTTTGATTTCCCTTCCAGCATCTTAATGGAACGACGGATACACCAGATACAGGTAGGTCCGATATAACAGCTTGCAGCTACCCATGCGGCCTGATCGGCAAAACAGATTGCCATGTAACCCAAAGTTCCTACAAATCCAATACTGACGATCACTCGGCCAAGCATTTCCATAACACCGGAAAAAATAGCACGTCCTGAGTATCCAAGTCCCTGTGTCACCATTCTGCACACATTGAGAATTCCAAGGATGCCAAAGAAAAATCCCAGACATCTCAGATATTTTGCGGAAGCATCCAGTACAGCAGTCGCATTTTTGCTTAAGAAGATCATAGATAACGGTCTTCCGAAGAAGATCAGGATCAGTCCGGCACTGAATCCATAGATGCATCCTGTGATTACAGCCTGCAGTGCACCTTTCTTGATTCTGTCCGGCTGACGTGCTCCAAGATTCTGGCTGCAGAATACAGAGGCAGCTGTTCCGATCGCATCAAACGGACACAGCAGGAACTGTTTGATACGCATAGCTGCTGTAAAAGCAGAAACATAGATGCTGCCCAGTCCATTGTTTGCCGCCTGCATAACCATACTTCCGATCGCGGTAATCGAAAACTGCAGTCCCATAGGAAGTCCCATTCCAAGAAGCTCTCCCACTGCCGCTTTTTGCATGATCATGTTTTCTTTCTCCAGGCGAAGAAGCTGCATCTTTCTTCTTATATAGAAGAAACAGAGAATTCCACTGATCGCCTGGGCCGTGATCGTTGCGATCGCAGCTCCCATACAGCCCCATTTCAGAACGATAATGCAAAACAGATCCAGAAAAATATTCAGAACTGCGGAAAAACCAAGAAACAAAAACGGTGTCCGGCTGTCTCCCACGGAACGCAGAATACTGGACAGATAATTGTACAGCAGTGTAAATGGAATACCAATAAAAATGACGATCAGATATGCATACGCATTTCCAAAAATGTCTTCCGGCACAGAAAGCAGATGCAGGATCTGTCCGCACAATACGGAACAGGAAATCATCAGGATTGCTGCGATAATTGCGGTGAGTACTCCCCCATTAAATATGTAATTTCGCATGGTACGGTGGTCTCCGGCACCAAAATATTTCGCCACCGGAACGCCGAATCCGGCGCAACAGCCAATGCAGAAACCAAGTACCAGGAACTGCACACTGCTGCTTGAACCAACGCTTGCAAGTGCATCAGCACCAAGGATCTGTCCTACGATTGCCGCGTCAATAATATTATAAGTCTGCTGAAGGAGATTTCCCATCAGCAGCGGCAGTGCAAACTGAAGCATCAGTTTCAGCGGACTGCCCTTTGTCATAGATGTTGACATTTTCTTTCACCTTCTATATGTAATGTTTCAAAACCGAGGTAAATTGTAAGACTTTCGGTTCCTTCATGTCAATTTGTATTTCTACAGGATTTTCTTTAATTCCAGCAGGTTGTGAATGATATAATCTGCCGGTTTTCCACTTTTTGTCTTCTCTTCTTCGTACTTTTCCACAGACGGCACATACCAGCATGTGGACATTCCATACGCCCTGCCGCCTGTAATATCTGCGGTCAGAGAATCCCCGATCATCATGCATTCCTCCGGTCTGATTCCCGGAAGTTCTTTCATACAGCCATCAAAAAACTGTTTTCCCGGCTTGTCTGCTCCGACTTTTTCAGACACAAAACAATGTGCAAAATATTTCAGCATGTCTGCCTTCTTGAGGCGGTTGATCTGCTGGTCATATGGCCCGTTGCTTGCCGCACACAGACAGTAATTTTGCTCTTTCAAATAGGTAAGAATCTCTTCTGCTCCATCCATCGGCACTGCACTTAAGTTGAGAAGTATACGGAATTCTTTTTCCATCTCAACTCCGTCTGCCTCAAGCCCGAGATGCACAAGAACAGCCTGCCATCGCACATAAAAGAGGTCATCCATTGTCAGTTCTTTGCGCTCGATACGCTGCCAGATCTTGTTATTTTCCTCTGTAAAAACCGAAAACATTTCTTGTTTATATTCCAGTCCTGCCCTCTGGAAACACTGCTCCATCGCCCAGGCTGCCGCTGCATCAAAATCCAGAAGCGTGTTGTCAATGTCCAGGAAGAGGACTTTTATCTTATTGTTCATATAACTTTTCCTTCTATTTTGATTTTCTTCTTTATAAAATATCACATATTTTATGTGTTTCCAAGTTAGTTCCCACAATATTTTTTCATAAACAAAAAACACAGAAAACGGAACTTTCAAATTCCATTCTCTGTGCTTCTGTTCACTCAATCAATAATCAAAATCTTCAATATTTGATGTTACAAACAGTGAAAAATCTTCATCCATATCTACCTTAAGGAGTGTATCGTTATTCACGATTCCGCTGAATGTGCCGGAAAATTTCTTTCCATTAAAGATTTCTCCGGTAATCTTTACTTCTGTGATCCGTCTGTCATCCGGAAGGATCTCTGCCGTTTCAGAACTACTTGTACGAATGTCTCCGACTTCAAGCTCTTTATCTCCATTATAGATTACATGGACATTTTCCAGTTTAAATGCGGTGCTGTTTTTGATGGTAATATAAGATGCCTCGGTATTGTATGCCTCAACAACTTTCTGATTCTGCATGTTCACTGCACAAAATGCAACAAATGCAACTGCAAGAATCAGTACTAAAATCTTTGAACTTTTTTTCATAAATTCTCATCTTTCCTTTTTATATATTAATTTCTTGTTTATCGATACCTGTATTGAATCAAAAAAACATTATATATATTGCATGTACTATCATAACACTTCACAGAAAGTTTTCCTATTCACGAAATTCACAAAATCCCACACCAAACCACACAAAAAATAGTAAAAGATGAAGTATTTTTAAGGCTCTGTAAAATGTCTATTAAACCTCAGTAAATGCTATTGTTTTCTGAAAATTGCGGTGTTATACTTCACCTCGTCAACTGAGGACGAACAATCAGGCCTGTGTATCCTTTCAGTTTCATTACATTTTTACTATATTTCCCTTATTAAAAAGGAGTTTAAATTATTATGAAAAGAAAATTAATCGTCGGATTTTTAACTCTCTGCTCACTTACAACTGTATGTCCTTCTGTTTACGCTTCCACCGAACATTACACTGACAGCAGCGTTACCGGTGCCGATTCCGGATGGTCTGACTGGGATGCAAGCTGGGCAGATACCGCCGCTGATTTTACAAAAGTATCCCTTACCCCGGGTGCTGATGATACACAGCTGAACTTTGCATGGTACAGTGAAAAAAGTGACAGCGACGCTACTCCTGTCGTACATTTCGGAACTGACAAAGACAATCTTGAAACTTTCGAGGGTACTTCCGGTGATGTCGATCAGGAACTTACCGGCGACACAGCATACGAATACAATCACGTAACTGTAACCGGCCTTGAACCAGGCACAACCTACTACTATACCGTAGAAAAAAACGGTGAGCAGACAGACGTGTGTGAATACACAACCCAGAATACAGATTCCGTAAAGATCCTCTATGTCGGCGACCCGCAGATCGGTGCTTCCAAAGGTCAGACCCAGAATGGTGCTGAACTGACAAATGAATCCGGTGCAGCCAACACCGCCGCTGAAAACGATGGTTTTTCATGGAACCGTACTCTGAACACTGCACTTTCCGAAAACCCGGATGTAAACTTCGTTATCTCCGCAGGTGACCAGGTAAATAAAACCGGCGAAGCAAAAGAAGAAGAATACGCTTCCTACCTGAGTGCGGATGCGCTGAAATCTCTTCCTGTTGCAACAACGATCGGTAACCATGATTCTCTGAATCCTGATTATTCCTACCATTTCAATAACCCGAACAATACAGAAAACGGAAAAACAGCTGCCGGCGGTGACTATTATTACAGCTACGGCGAAGGACTTTTCATCGTTCTGAACACAAACAATTACAATGTAGCAGAACATCAGAACACTATCGAAGAGGCAGTAAAAGCTTACCCGGATGCAAAATGGCGTATCGTAACCATCCATCAGGATATTTACGGTTCCGGACTTGACCATTCCGATACAGATGGTATGATCCTCCGTACTCAGCTCACTCCTGTATTTGACGCAAATGATATCGATGTTGTTCTTCAGGGACATGACCATACTTACAGCCGTTCCAAAATGCTCTATGGCGATGGACAGACTCATGAAAAATACGAGTTCAGCTTAAATGCAGACGGAACAGATTATGACTGGGATCACGCTACAAATGTTGATACCGGCGATCAGATCACACTCTCTCCGGAAGAAGGCGATACTGACGCACAGGCTGCTCTGGATGCTTTCCATGAAGATAACAACTGCTATACCATCGAAGATGTAGAAGGAAATACCGTTACAGATCCGCAGGGTATCCTCTATATGACAGCTAACTCCGCTTCCGGTTCCAAGTACTATGAGCTGCTTTCCACACAGCAGGACTATGTTGCAGCCCGCAGCCAGAACTGGCTTCCAAGCTACTCCGTGATCACAATGACTGCTGATTCCTTCTCCATCGATACTTATCAGATCACTGATGACGGTAAAGCAGAAGCTATTGATGATACCTTTACAATTCAGAAAACAGCAGAGAAATAACAATGAATAAAAAAGTAGTCCGATATCTTATATATATTTTACTTGTCTGTGTGTTCGCTGTTTTTGTCTTCAAGCTTAATCAGGTTGAAAAAACAGAACTGGTCGTCCGGACAGGTCAGACATTTGAAAAAGCAGAAGTCACAGAAATACTTCAGGATAATCTTGATTCCAATGGAACCCGTGTCGGTGAGCAGAAAGTGCGTGTAAAAATGCTCACCGGTGCACGAAAGGGTGAGGAACTTGATGTCACCAGCAGTTCCGGTTATCTTTTTGGTGCTGCCTGCACGGTAGGAATGAAAGTTATTGTCATGCAGAGTGTTGCCGGCGAGACTACGATCGCCAGCGTTTATTCTCAGGATCGTGAATGGGTCATTTATATTTTCGCCCTGCTCTATCTTCTTGCCCTGTGTATTATTGGTGGGAAACAAGGAATCAAAGGATGCCTTGGACTGGTCTTCACCTTTTTCTGCGTGATCTTTGTCTATCTTCCGCTTGTGTATCTACGTTTTTCACCATTTTGGGCGGCTGTATTTATCTGTTTTCTTACTACGCTGGTCACCATGTACCTCATTGGCGGTCCTACAAAAAAGACCTGTGCAGCGACACTTGGTACACTGGCAGGTGTTGTTCTTGCCGGTCTTTCCGCATGGTGCTTCAGCAAAGCATCCGGGATCTCCGGTTACAATGTATCAGATATCGAGACACTTATGACTCTCTGGAACACTAACCGTATCCAGGTCGGCGGACTTCTTTTCTCCGGACTTCTGATTTCTTGTCTCGGAGCTGTTATGGATGTCGCCATGTCGATCAGCAGTGCCATTGATGAGATTTACAAACAGAATACTTCCCTGAGCCGAAAAGAACTGTTCAAAGCAGGCATGCGTGTCGGAAGAGACATGATGGGAACAGACAGCAACACCCTGATCCTTGCATTCGCCGGAAGCAGCGTCAGCACACTCCTTCTGGATTATGCCTATGATCTTCCCTATCAGCAGATCATCAATTCCAATAACATTGGAATTGCGATCATGCAGGGACTTGCAGGAAGCTTCGGGATCGTGCTTTCCGTCCCGCTGACGGTACTGATCTGTACGGTGCTGTTTCATAAAAATACCCTGGCTACACAATAAATGC
>CAVBPN010000031.1:23696-27972 GCA_963597235.1 bacterium | reverse complement strand
ATAAATGCTTAATCGGTTCTTTCCACGCTTAATTGAATTTTTTACGAAAAAAGCTCCTCCGGGACGGATAGTTTTCTTTAAGAAAATCACCTGTCTGGAGGAGTTTTTGTATGTATTTTTATGTTTATACAATAATCTTAAACCAGTCTTTTTCTTCAAAATCAACAACTGTACAGTCATTTGCATAGGTACATTCCGGAAGAATGATCATTGCGTGAAGCTCATCATTATTTAACGGAAGTGGACAGAGATGCCAGATTGCTGCGTTGATCTTTACCATATATCCTTTCGGTACAATGAATGCTTTGGCAAGTTCCGGGACTGGTGTGCCGCCGGATGCCGGTGCTACATGAATGATCATATCGTCATCCAAAGCTACGATACCTTCCCATGTCGTTGTGTGATATTCTGCTGCCTTGATGATTCTGTCATCTTTACGGACTGCAATTGGAGAAAAAGCGATACTGCCTACACTGATGCCTGAAATACGATCCGGATAAAACTTATGGATCTCGCCCTGTAACGGATATCCCTCCGGTTCTGTCATGTTGCAGAACATTCCATATGGAGCAAAATCTGCTGCATTGATCTTAACTGCTTTTACTTCTCTCATTGGAAAAACCTCCTCTTTTTAATAAAACCCCATTGATAATTTCAATAAAATTAGTATAGCACAGCAGTTGTTTATCCTCAAGACTGAGGAAAATGTTATTGTATGCGTTATTATACGCAACACATTCTGAGCATCGTGCTTTCTATTGCGAGCGCCTATCCTCCTTGTTATAATCAGGATATGGGCTTCTACCAACCCTCAAATTTTTTTCTTTCATACAGAAGAAAGTAATATTTTATTTATGCAAAGGAGAACTAAGATGATCCTGGAAGTTTGTGTTGACTCTGTAGAATCTGCTGTGAATGCAGAACTTGGCGGTGCTGACCGCATTGAATTGTGCGGTAATCTGATCATTGGTGGGACCACGCCTTCACTTGCTTTATACGAAAGAATTCGTGAAAAAATCCATATTCCAGTCCATGTGCTTCTGCGTCCTCGGTTTGGTGATTTTTTATACAGTCCAGAAGAGATTGAACTTCTGACACGACAGGCAGAACTTTTTGCCAGAGCCTGTGCGGATGCTCTGGTGATCGGCTGTCTGACTGCTGATGGACAGCTTGACACGGACGCACTACAGCAAATCATGGATGCCGGACGTGGCACTCCATGCAATCTGCATCGTGCCTTTGATATGTGTCGAAATCTGGATGAAGCACTGGAAACTGCCCGAAAACTTGGCATTGTTTCTGTCCTTGCTTCCGGCGGTGTCGCCTCTGCTCCTGATGGTATTCAAACGCTGAATCGTCTGAAGCAAAACGCCGGAAATGTTGACATCATGGCCGGAGCCGGAATAAATTCTCAGAATCTTTCTTACATGCTGGAACACTCCTGTCTGACTGCGTTTCATATGTCCGGAAAGAAAGTTCTGCCAAGTCAGATGCAGTATCGTAATCCACAGGTAAATATGGGAATGCCCGGATTTTCCGAGTATGAAATTCTTCGTACAGACGTAAAAGAAATCCAGAAAGCAAGAGCCGTTCTGGATTCCTGTAAGTAAACGATCATTTTGTTTTATTGACATTTGTTAGATTATAAAATCCTTATTTTTCTGCCAGTGCATGCTCGTAAATCTCACGGTCAAGGTCTTTGAATACATTGAAGATTACTTTCTTTACACTGGTTTCCTGCTGCAAAAATTCACGCACCGTACTGACTGCGATCTGTGCTGCACGCTCTTTCGGGAAGTGGAATTCTCCGGTGGAAATACAGCAGAAAGCCACGCTTTCGAGGTTATTCTTTGCCGCAAGTTCCAGACAGGAACGATAGCTTCCGGTGAGCAGATCACAATCTTTCTGGGTTACTCTGCCGTAGATGATCGGACCAACTGTGTGAAGAACATAACGGCTTGGGAGATTATATGCCGGTGTAATCTTCGCCTGGCCGGTCGGTTCTTCGTGGCCCTGTTTTTTCATCATCTGTGCACATTCATACCGAAGCTGTGCACCTGCAAATGTGTGGATACAGTTATCAATACACTTATGGTTTGGTGCATAGCATCCTGTCATTCCACTGTTTGCCGCATTGACGATTGCATCACAGCGAAGGGTCGTGATATCCCCCTGCCAAAGATAGATTCCAGTCTCCACAGGTGTCAGGCTGTCCAGCTCTACAATACCTTTTTTCGCTGTTTCTTCCTGTAAATATTCGTCCTGAATCTTCAGAAATTCTCTGCTTAACATCTTCGGTGCACGCACATTCAGAAGGCCACGGAGCAGGTCTTTCTGCCCCTGCGTATCTTCCGGGATTGAAAAATGATCGTACTCCTTATGCTCGTCCAGTAATTCCTGTATCAGATATCTTCGTCTTTCACTCTGGTTCATAATCATACCCTCTTTTCATCAAATTCGACTCTATTAAAATTTTCCCTGCCTTTATCATAAGAGGATATTTGAAATTTGTAAAGCAGGCACAATATTGTAACCTAGTTACTTTTTATTGTCTTTTTTGCATTTGCTCCTAAAGTGCATTATACTGCTCGTCAGTAACTGGCTCGCACCATTCGTTGCTGCTGTTTTCTCCCGGAACTTCTACTGCGATATGGGAGAACCAGCTGTCTTTCTTTGCGCCATGCCAGTTGTTGCGGCAGTAAACTGGACTCCCTCTCTGCAATCCCTTGTAGTTGCTGGCTTTAACAGCATACACTTCTGTGCTTTGTGCGAATCTTTCCTGACGAGCAGTTTCTGCCAGGTTATTTTTCTGTTTCTTCCTCGTTCCAAACCTCTTTTGCAAGGTTGAATACTGCCCAGCCCTTTGGCCATCCTGCATAGAATGCTACGTGGGTGATAATCGCTGCGATTTCTTTCTGTGTTACCCCATGATCCTTTGCATTCTGTAAATGGAATTTTAAAGAAGAATCTGTAATTCCCTGTGCCATCAGTGCTACGACTGTGATAATGCTTCTTGTCTTTAAATCAATATCTTCGTTGTTCCAGTTCTCTCCGAACAGAACATCATCGTTGAAATGTGCAAACTCCGGTGCAAATGTTCCCAGAGCATTTCTTCCTGCTGTCTGTGTGATCTTTGCCATGACATCAAACCTCCGTCTTTTTATTTATGGTAATTTGTTGTACTCTTCTTCTGGTAAGAACTCCAGCCACTCATTGGAAGCTCCTTCTGCCGGAACCTCAACTGCCAGATGCTGGAACCAGCTGTCTTTCGCTGCTCCATGCCAGTGCTTTACTTCCGGTGGAATGTTTACCACATCTCCGGCTTTCAGTTCACGAGCCGGTTTTCCTTCTTCCTGATACCATCCTCTTCCACCAGTAACCATAAGGATCTGGCCACCCTTGTGATGGATGTGGTATGCATTGATTGTTCCTGGAGCGAAAGTAACCAGACCAACAGGTACTCTCTCTGTTGTAAGCATATTCAGATAACATTCACCTGTAAAATACTTTGCAAATGCTACATTTTCCTCACCGATTGGAAATACGTTACCACCGCCTAAGTCTTTTTTCATCTGTTCGATATCCATGAAAATCTCCTCCTTGCGTTTTTATTTTATGGTACAACCTGAAGCAAGCTTTAGGTCAATAGGTTTTGCAACTTTTTACATAAAGTTCACATTTTTCCTGTGACAGTTTACATTTCAGATTCACTTTATTTCTTATCGGTTTTTATCATATATGTCTGTCACTTCCTGTTCTTTTTCATCTATTATATGCTTATTTTTATATCATATTCCCATCTTTACACCCCTGAAAGTTTGTCTCACATTCTGCACTTTTCTGGTACGTTCAGACACTTTTTTCCATCTGAATACACCTGGCATACACCCTTGATATACTCCCCTGTTTTGAACACATCCCTGCCCATGCGGTCATTATTTGTCTCATTTTCTGCACTTTTGGGGTACTTACGAACACTTCTGGCTCCACACTGCCCCGGAAACCGGCACCGCCATTTTTTATGAATGTACGAGAGTTAATTTTTTCTGGAAGTTCACATTATAAATTCCGAGCATAAAGCCCATAAATTCTTTACTTCTGCAGTTTAAATTTCAGGTATACCGGATCGTGATCGGAATAGGAATATCCTGTATTGATATCCTCATAAGAAACACACTCTATATTGTCGGATACAATAAATCCGTCTAATGTGACAGTGTATGTCTCGCCCGGTACATATTCCATGTCCGCATTACGTGCACTGTCCCAGAGATCG
>CAVBPN010000031.1:14775-23686 GCA_963597235.1 bacterium | reverse complement strand
CCTGCTCGGTCAGCTGGTCGATGCAGAATGAAAAATGCTCCGGAAGTTTCTCTCTCGGGAATGGGTACGCCCAGGACTCTCTGTCTTCTGAATCATCTTCATCAGCCTTCAGGTCATGGTTAAAATCACCGCCGCAGACTACATAATTTCCTGCTTCATATTCTTTCTGCATGTCTTCTGCAAGCATGTTGATCTGGCCTTCACGAATTTCATCGCTGTTTCCGTAAGCAGACATATGCAGTTCAAAGATCACAAGTTCCTTACCATTATCAACCATAACTCTGGAAATGCTGTAGCAGCGATCCAGGTCAAAGAACTTGCTGAAAGAAGTCGATACCGGGAAGCTTCTTCTCAGAGAATCTGTGACCGGATATCTGGAAAACAGTGCCAGACCGGACCGGCTCTTTCCATGCGGCTGCGTAAATGGATAAAACAAGAACGCAGAGTCATAATTCTGGGCAAATACCGTGTCATAATCCGCCAGGCAGTCTTTCAGGATTGAATATTCATCCACATGATAGCTTCTGGTGGAATTCAGATCCACTTCTTCAATCAATGCAAAATCCGGATCATATGATGCAACAAGCTCGCCCGCTCCCTGAACCGTCTCAAGTACGCTGTCCTTACTCTTCGCCCAGGAGGATTTCCCGCCATCCATAAAGAAACTGAAATCCGGTGTATACGCACCAAATCCAATATTATATGTAAGCGCGGAGTATTCTTTATCTGTCGTAAGCTCTGCATCCTCCGCATGGGATTCAACTTCCAGCGGAAGATTGTCCTCAATACGATGATAGCTTGCAAAAAGATATATGAGATATCCGATCAAAGCAAGCACGATCACTCCTATGATGATTCCTATGATTTTGAAAATCTTTTTTGCTGTTTTCATAATTCTCTTATTTCCTTTGTACATTCAAAATAACAGAAAATCCCAGAGCTTATTTCTGCTCCAGGATTTTCCGGTTATGCATTTTTCTTTCCGTGAATACAACAAATAGTACCTCTCCAACACATCCTATTGCAATGTATCTGTCTTCATCTATACTGTGTGCAAAAGCATACATTTCTATATAATTCTTATCTTTTTTCTAAGTATACCATGGATAGATTTTTCACACTAGTGAAATAATTATAAAATATCATTTTATAAATTTTCCTGTTTATTTATATTTCACTGCAGTTCCATAAGCAATCACTTCCGCAGCTCCTGCCATGACCTGCGAGGAACCATATTTAACACCGATCACCGCATCGGCATCCATCTCTTTAGCTTCATCCACCATGCGTTTCGTAGCGATCTGTCTTGCCTCATAAAGGAAAAAGGACCGGTTTTATAACCAGTCCCTTTCCATGGTGTGTAATATGAAAAAAATCATATCTTTTTTACAATAATAGGATAATGCATTTTTTATCGTAAATCTATATTATTCGTGTCTGTTTTTATCACAATCGTGCCAAAATACCTTGTGGGATATTACTTGTGAATGGCATTCCATTCTTTGCGTCTTCCCGCGACTATTATTATCATGATTATGATCTGTACATGCTTGTTGATTCACAAAGTGACTTACCGATATTTCCTCATTTTTCCTGTGCTTCTAAACATGATTCACATGAATTCCTGAAGGCAGCCAGATTTTTAATGTGTCAGGTCTTTCACCCACTTATATTTCCGGAAATGATACAGTACCCACGGTACTTTGCCTACTTCATCAATGCAGGTGCAGGCATAAACGACCACAGTCGGCCAGTGAAAATAATATGTACCGGCGGCTGCCAGCGGAATTGCCAGACACCACATACATACAGCAAGGCTGTACATATCAAACAGTGTATCCCCACCAGCTCCGAAGATTCCATTGATCGTAACGTCATTGACCGCACGGCCAATCATATAAAAAGCGATGACTCCAAACATTCCCTTCAAATAAGAAGTCGCCTGTGGTGTCAGTTTGACAAAATGCAGGACGATCGGTGCGGCAATGCACATCAGAAGTGCCGCTACGATCCCGCAAACACAGGAAATTTTCAACAAACGAATCCCGTATTCTTTTCCTCGCTCCAGATTTCCGGCTCCCAGTTCGTTTCCGACCATAATACCTGTTGCGCCTGAAATTCCGCCACTCAGACAACAGACTACATCTCTCACTACAGCGGCTACAGAGTTTGCTGCCGCAGCATCCACGCCCAGGTGTCCCATAAACGAAGAATAAGAGGTAAATCCGATTCCCCAGAACAGACAGGCTCCCAGAAGCGGCATCGCACATTTGGAAAAATCCCTCGAAAGCTGTCTGTTTCTGTGAAAAAGGAACTTCATCTGTGGATGAATGTAGCCTTTTCGGTAAGATACCATAATCGAACATGCCAGTTCGATGATACGTGCAATCAGAGTTGCCAGTGCCGCACCCCGCACTCCCATTGCTTCCAGCCCAAATGCCCCATAGATAAATATCGCATTCAGGACAATGTTGATACAGACTGTTGCTGTACTGATAGCTGCCGTCGTTCTGGCATGGTCACTTACTTTCATAATGACAAGATAACATTGTGAAATTCCTGTAAGCAAGTAAGAAACTCCTGCAATCCTAAGATAATTCACACCGTAATCAATCAGAACACTTTCATTTGTAAAGATCAGCATCAGGTATCTGCCACCGAATACACAAGCCACAAAAAATGCTACCGATACCAGCCCGCACAGGCGCAGAGCCATACAGAAGATCTCATCTAATGTCTTCACATCACCTTTTCCCCAGTACTGTGCTCCAAGAATTCCAAGGCTGGCTGTCGCGGCTGACAGAAACATATTCTGAATAAACTGAATCTGTGTCGCCAACGACACCGCAGACATATAATTCTGGTTCATTCCCCCGAGCATAAGTGCATCTGCGACTGCAACCAACGCCAGCATCAGATTCTGCAGTACGATCGGCAGCATCAGGCTCCATAATTTGTTATAAAATATCTTGTTATCCGTTTTACCGTTCACTCTTTCCCCATTCCCTCACTTGTTTTTTAACCATCAAATATTACATCAATCGTATCATGCGCTTTATGTAACCGCAATGTATTTTTGTGTGCCCGCTTACTCCATCCCACAGCTCTTCCTGACTTCTTCTACCCACTCCTCTACATGACTGCAGAACAGTTCTTCATGCTGCATATCGTGTCTGCGAATATCCGGATTTTTAAAATATGTGAGATATCTCTGCTCGTATTTTTCGCCCATTTTAGTAGCGTAAAATACATGATTCGGAAGTGTTCCGGTCTGCAGCATTTTATACATGATCGGTACAACAATATGTGCCTGAATCTTCGCCATGAGCGGACCTGCCTCATCCATATCACTGCTGCCTGTAATTCCATGTTCGATATGTATCTTCTTTCTCTGAATCAGAAGCGATACAAAACTTCCGCCGAGAGAGCATCCATATGCAGCCTTAATCTTTCCATTATATTTCTCCTGAATTTCCTGCTCAATCTTTACGCACTCTGCTTCCATGGACGAAAACTCTGTCTTTTCATTCGGTTCAAATCCGTCATAAGAAACAACAACGGTATAAAAATATGAATGCAGGCCTTCCAGCACATGATCAAAACTATTGTATAAACAGCAAGTCCCCGGAAATAAAAAAATCACCGGTCTATCTTTATCTCCGCTCTCATAAAATCTCATAGTCCATCCTCCCCATCCGTTCTGTATATCACGCAATTATACGTTAGTCTCTTCTAATCTCCTGTTTTATCATATTCTATTCAAAAACAAAACCACCTCCAACGCATTCTGATATGATGCATTTTCAGTGGTTCTGTATATTACCGTTCACAGCAGCTTCCGTTCTGCCTTACAGCATCTTCATTTTGCCTTCAATGAACTTCGATTCGGCATGTTTTTCATCAAGACGACGCATATTATCACAACGGTCAATAAGTTCATCTATATTTTCTTTTCCGACGGCATTATTATAAATAGCCCCCACTGAGAAGGATAACGGAATTTCTTCCTCTTCTCCCTTCTTTTTGAATTTTTCTTTTATATCATAAATATATGTTTCCAGCTGAACAGGTTCCATAAACCAGAAATAAAAAATATTTTCCGATACTCTGCAGATCTTTACTTTCTCTTTTACACATCCATTGATAGTCTCCACACCTTTTCGAAAGATCCCTTCTGTAAAAAAGATTCCATACTTGCTCTTAAAATACTCTACGTGATTTATACTTACAGAAACAAGTGCACACATCTTTTTCATGTCAATTTTTTCTTTTTCCTGTTCAAAGTAATTCCTGTTAAAGACACCGGTAACCAGATCCTTAAATGCAAGTTCTGATATTTCCTTTTCTTTTTTTCGTAAGTATTCCTGATGATACTGCCTTCTGATCCGTTTTTCTCTCAGATAAACCAGCAGAATAACGATCAATATAAATGTTCCCATTCCAAGCAAAGTCAGCAGAACTCTTACTTCAAACTGTTCAGTAAATTTGTAATCTTTCTTAAAAGAGAGTGATAAAGCCACTATACAATTATCCGTATTTGCATCATATACCTTGTACTTATATGTATATTCGCCACCCTCAAGGTTTGTATAACTTATATCTGTCACTTTTGAGTCATCTACAAAAATCTCTTCATTATCGATTCCATCCAGACAATATCCCACATAAAAATTTCTGTGTACAAAATTGATCATCTGTACATCTATATTTATTCTGCGCGCAGATGCGGAAAATGTAATGTTGTCTTTGTCAAAAGCAATCTCTTTACCATCTTCCAATACAGAATTAATATAAACTCTGACCGGTTTATCTGTCTGCTCTGTATTCAGATCTATACTGGCAGCACCTGTCGTTCCACACATATAAAGAGTATCACCCTCTATATTGTTTCTTGCATTTGCAGTAAAATCAATCGGAAGCCCATCTTTCTTGTTAAGATATAAATAAGATACATTTTCTTTCAGCAGATCCTTTTCCTCAATCTCAAAGAATCCGTTTCCTGCCAGTATAACAGCTTTTCCATCCTCGCTCAGAAGCATATCCAGACTGTTCGCAACGGAAATCCCTGTAACTTGACTGATATTGCCCTTTTCATCAATAAAGCTGATGCCCTCGCCCGTTACAACCCAGACACCCTTCATGTTTTCTGACGGAACAATCTTCATTACAACATTTGACAGCAGCCCCTTCTGTTTTGTGTAAATATTTTTTACAACACCATCTTCTATTTCATAAATACCGTATCCATCCGTAGAAGCATATATTTTTCCAGTATAACTCTCCTTTACATCCAGTATCCTGGTCGTATTCAGTATCTCATCTTCTATGTATTTCTCTGCTTTTCCATACCTGTCGATCAGATAAAGTCCTTCTTCCGTTCCGACCAACACTTCCCCGTTTTTCTTTGTCCAGACACAGCGAGTTTTATCGCTTCCAAGATTGCTGCTCTTCTTATCAAAGCTGGTGATGTTTCCATCTGAATCCATCTTTTTCAGACCATGTTCGTAAGTAGACACCCAGAGATTATTTTCGTTATCCTGATATATCTGCCTGATACGCAGTCCCTTACACGCCTCTGTCAACATATCTTTAATTTGACCTTTTCCGTTGAAGCAGCAAAGACCATCCTCACATCCTACATAAATTCTGTCCTGATAAGGCTGAATTGAGTTTACCGTCTTACTTATTCCCCAGTAGGCTCCCACATTCGAGAAGTGATTCTGATAAAGCTGAAGTATTCCCTGCCTTGAAGATACAAACCAGAAACTGCCCTGATAATCCACACATCCATCCTCTACAGAGCTTTCAAATGCTGAATCCAATGCTTCCAGCTTATCATCTTTCAGAATACCGATCCCAGCATCGCTGCAGACCCAGTATCCTTCATTATCCAACTCATGTATCTCATTAAATGATGAAAGATCATCTCCCTCGATCCTCTTCAGTACTTTACCATTTTCAGATACTTTTAATATTTTCTCTCCTGACGTTCCAATATAGAACTCATCATTATCTAATCCATAAAAACACCGTGGAGTTCCATCCTCTTCGGATTCAAGCTGAAGTTTTTCTATCTCGTCATACTGTAACAAAAAAACTTCTCCTGTCTTCAGGATAATCACTTTTTTCCCAGATGCCAGTTCCCCTATATCCTGAATGTATGCATTTGAAAATTCGCAGTAAGATCTGAAGGTATTTCCTTCTTGCGTGTTAATGGAAAATAATCCAGCTTTCGTTCCTACCCAGACCAAACCATCTTCATCTACATACAGTTCACTTATAACAGATGCACCCTGATTATTTTCATCCAGAGTATATTCCTCAAAATCAGTTCCATCAAACCGGTAAACCCCCTCTCCGTTTGTCCCGACCCAGAGATCCCCATTTGAGTCCTGTACAATCTTCTTCACTGGAAGTACTCTTCCATCAAGCAGATATTTCTGAAATTCCGAACCATCATATCTGTATAATCCCGTATAACTTCCAAACCAGAGAAAGCCCTCTTCATCTGCACAGATACAATTCGCTGTTGTACCTTCCAACCCGTTTTCTGAATCAAAAGTCTTTGAAAGATAATCCCTCTCATATTTTTCCGTCAGATTTTCTTCTGCGTGCACATCTGCATCATTTAGATGAAGTGAAAAAATTAACGTAAGAAATAACGTCAGCAGCTTTATATATCTTCTCATCTTTTCCATCACTCCTTACCAAACAGTATCGCCAGCTGAAATGTATCTCCCTCTTCTATAACAGTCACATAACCCCCGTATTTTTCTGCACATTCCTGTATGCTGGTCAAACCGATCCCATGTTTGATCCTGTTTTGCTTTTTTGTACTCAGAGACCCTTTTTCACACTCATGACTGACCGTATTTTTTACATAGATCAGAGTATCGTTCAGATTTTTACCTGCTTTTATTCTGATCTGTCGGGGACCTTCTTTTATTTTTTCGCATGCCTCAATCGCATTAATGATTGCATTTCCAAAGATCATATTGATATCTTCTTTATCCATAAAATCCAGGCATCCCTCTGAAACCACAGCATCAAACTCTATACCTCTTGATTTTGCTTTCATCTCTCCATCAAATAAAAGCATATCCAGCGAAGACTGCCCTGTATGGTAGAAGTGATTAAGATTCTCCAGTTTTTTCTGTGCCACTTGTGCATAGTCATTTTTTCGCTCTGTCTGATCTTTCACTCCATTTTCCATGATCATCAGCTGATTCTTCATTTCATGGTACATTTTTCTGATCTGAAGATGCTCCTCTTCCATATTAATATAGTATTCATATGCATTCGAATTAATCTGCGCACGCTTATCCTGATCTGTACGTTCTTCTATCCTGAAGACAAGAATAAATAAAAATGTGTAATTAAACAGGATCTCCACGATAAACAAACCAGATGTAATACAGGTTTGATTTAAAAATCCGGTTGCAGTACATATGTAAAACCATACAATGTCTGCTGTTTCCTTAACTGCAAGGACGCATATCAAACCCTTTCGTAATCCTGCACCTGCCTGTCGGATATATCGAATAATGATCACATGCTGCTGTATCAAAGCCATTCCCACAGAACATACAATCTGTATTTTAAAATTCAGCTTTCCGGTATGCTGCAGATTTTCTACATTTTTATAATAATATAGCAATATGATCGTCAATTCTGTCAAACTCATTACAACCAGAGCTAAAATTCCACGTATGACATTTTCCAGATGATCTTTTTTTCGCCTTCCATACCAGCACAGGATTGCCATATATTCCAATACCATCCAGACAATAAAATACATTCTGCAATATGCAATGCTGAGCACTGCTGCCAGAATTAACAGCACAGAATATATTTTTACCTTAAGATTTATTCCGTCTGCTGCAGCAGCAGTTGTCTCTGTATCACTTACAATCAGAAATATTCCCAATGCATTGAGCATACATGTAAAAAAAGCTATGATCAGATTCATAATATCTTACTCCAGAATCTTATGTATTCTTCTTTAAATTTATTCAGACGATATTTACTGATTGGAACTTCATATCCTCCCTCAAGCGTGATCTTCTGCGAATTATATTTTTTTATCTTATTCATATTAATGATATAGCTTCTGTGTACCTGAAAAAAATCCTTGTTTTCTAACATTTCCTTCAGATTCTTCATCGTTCCTCTCCAGCGACATGTCCTGTCTTTACAGTAAATCCATATTTTATCACGCATTCCCTCTATATAAATAATGTCGGAATATTTAATCCTGAACATTTCATTCTGAAACTGAAATGTAACAACGTCTTCTGTCTCACTGAATTTATCACAGACCGCATCCAAGGTCTCCAGGAGTTCCTGATTCTTTACCGGTTTGATCAGATAACGAAACGCATCCACCTTAAAGCTTTCAAAAACAAATTCGCTGTATGCTGTCAGAAAAACAATGAGCATCTCTTTATTCTGTTTACGAATTTCTTTTGCTGTCTCCATGCCATTTTTACCCGGCATATCCACATCCAGAAACAGAATATCTATCGCATTCAGATCTGACTCCAGAACGCTTTCTCCACTCTCAAAAATCTGAATACTGAAATCCATGTCATTTGAAAAATAATATTTCTCTATCTTATCTTTTAAAAGTTCGCAAATCTGTTTTTCATCATCGCAAATAGCAATTCTCATACATGCCCTTCCCCACAGATGCCTGTTTGATTATGATTTATGAAATTTTGCAGAGTCTCTCCTTATATTGTTTCTTGTCTGCATACATATTTTCATCCGCTGCTCTCAATATATCTGATTCCTGCATATCCAGACTTGTTCTGAGTGCTCCCCCGACAGCCAGATTCCTATCTAATTCATCCGCAGAAAGATCTCCCTGCCAGTTTTTAACAGATTTTATCAGATTTTCATGCTCTTCTTT